>JAAYPK010000027.1 GCA_012519845.1 Clostridiales bacterium | reverse complement strand
ATCCTTTTCAGAAGCAATATGTCTTTCTATTTTTACTTTGCTTAAGTCATACATAGGTATTGTAATATTGGAATCTGCAATATATTGATCTGTTAATAGTAAGACTACTGTTTGATATTTATCTGCAATATTTAATGCTTTTACTGTTTGGTAAAAGGCATCTTTTGCATTTCTTACACTTAAAACTATTCTAGGAAATTCACCATGGGATGCTGTTAATAGAAAGCTTAAATCACTTTGCTCAGTTCTTGTTGGAAGGCCAGTTGCAGGACCAGGTCTTTGGGAATCAACTACAACTAGTGGGATTTCAGCTATACCAGCTAATCCTAAAGATTCAACCATTAATGAGAAACCACCACCTGAGCTACCAGTCATTGCACGAGCTCCAGCATAGGATGCACCAATAGCAAAATTAATAGCACTAATTTCATCTTCTGCTTGATCAACAACAATGTTTACTTCTTTTTCATGTTTTGATAAATAAGTCATTATACTTGTGGCAGGTGTCATAGGATAACCTGAGTAAAAATCCAAACCTGCAGCAATGGCACCAAGAGCAATTGCATTATTTCCATTTATTAAAATATGATTACTTAGATCTTTACCAGTTAAATTATATTTTGAGTTTATTAAATCATATCCAAGATGTATTGCTTCAATGTTTTTACTTCTTATAGGTTCTTTTAATTTTCTGCTAAATAAATTGTCTACATCACCATTTAATGAGAAGTATTTTAAAACTGCTCCAGCGGCTACAGAAGTGAATCCACGTGATATTCCAAGATCTGTGGCAGTTTTAATTAAGGGAAGTTTAATAGCTCTTTTGTCAGTTACATCAATAGATTCATCTAGAATAATTGCTCCATCTTCTTTTAAGTCATTTATATGGAAAGCTGCTGTATTTTCATCTAAAGCCAATATTAAGTCTAGTTCATTTGCGTGGGAATAAATAGGATCTGTTCCAAATCTTATTTGAGTAAAATTGTGACCGCCTCTAACTCTTGACATGTAATCTTTGTTTGAAAAAACATATAATCCTTTTTTCTTTATGGCTTTTTCTAAAAAATCACTAATGGTATCCATGCCTTGTCCAGCACTACCACCTATTAAAATATTATAATTCAATTTATTCGCCCCATTTCATCATTGATATTATATACTTACAATATACATCTTCCAATAATTTATATCAAATTAAAATAATGACAAATAATAACCTTATTATGTGTTTAAAGTTAATTTTTTTTATTTATGCTGAATAAATCTTTAATTATTTTTAAATTCTAAGTTTTTCAGTTGTTAGAGTGCATTTTTCAACTATTAATTATTCTTTAACTCATGAAATTGAAATTAGGCCTAAGTAAAAAGAAAAACTAATAATCACACTATCTTCCCATATAAATATTTTGATAAATTTACAAAAAAAATGTTACAATATTAAGTAATAAGTTTTGAAATTTGGAGGTGGATTTTGAAAAAGAAATTAAAATTAAATTTGTTAATTGTTAGTGGAGTAATAGCCTTGTTTTTTTTACTTCACAGTACACCAACTTTAGCAGTAAGAAGTAAATTGTTTTTTGATGGACATATGTTAGGAGCTTTTCAGGGAAAGGTTGAATTTAATGAATTTCAGCATAATTTAGATAAGGAAGTATTAGAAAGTTTAAATTCAAAAATATATTGTATTACTGAAGCAAAGATTAATGATTTTGAAACAGGTAATGGTATTAATAATTTTAGAGTAAATTCAAAGGGATTTTTGTATTTTGCATATTATTATGGTGAGGCTTAATAAGTTATAGTAAGCAGATATATATTAGGACAGAAGTTCAGAAGTTCTCTTGACTCTACGTTTTTTATTTAAAGGAATAGCTTTATTATATTTTTTGCCCATGCTAAGTAAGTAGGAACATTTGTGTCAAGCAATTCTTTAACCTTTGCAATTTCTGAGGAACTAAGATCTCCAATCTTTTCATAAAGACTGCCTACAGCATGAGTATCTCCTAAAGCAATCATTCCTCTGGCATTGTCACCAATTCCAATATATTTTCCAATAGATAGTGCTCCAACTGAAAAATCACCAATAGCAATTGCGCCTATAGATATAATTCCAAAGCTTATTGCTCCTGTAGCAAATAACCCTGTGGAAAAACATCCAAAAGATAAAATGCCAAGTGAAAATAGGCCAATTGACAGTAGCCCAAGGGACAACATTCCAAATGAAATAACCCCAAGAGAAAGAAGTCCGATAGATATAATTCCTTTTGCTTTTATTCCAATGGCAATAATTCCTTTTGCATTTTTTCCTATATGCCATAAAGGTAGTCCACATATAGTTTTTTTGCTTTTTCTTTCTCCAAGTGTTATACGTAAAAAATAATTAGCATCATTTGTTTGTTTATCTTCTGTTTTAGTATCCGATTTTATTGTATTTTTTAATAGATAATCTAAGGAGCAGTTAAATAGATCACTCATGCGTAATAACTTATCAGTTTCTGGATAGGTAACATCGCTTTCCCATTTACTGATAGCTTGTCTTGAAATACCTAGAATTTCTGCTAATTGTTCTTGAGTGTAATTATTCTCCTTACGTAGTTTTGATATTTTTTCACCTAGTGTCATAGTGATTCCTCCATTCTAAATGATTTGTACATATAAAGGATAAATCCTTACTATAAATAACACAACCATTTTGAATTTTCTAAATGTAAACTACAGGTTGCATTGTTGATTTTATGCGTGTTATACCGTAAATTTTACCAAAGTATTATTAGTGTTTAAGTATTATACGTATTGCATTAATACATGTTTTAAATATATCATAGAATAAGCAAATATACATTATTAATGAATATAGTGATAAAATTGTAAGAAAAGGAGGAATAAGTCATGGCTAAAGAAATAGAAGCGAAAGTTTTACTTTCTAGGAATAAAAAACCTGGAAATTGGTTTGGAACACATTATATATTTAATATATATAGAGGCTGTGAACATCATTGCATATATTGTGATTCAAGAAGTTTATGTTATAGAATAGATAATTTTGATGAAGTTATAGTAAAAAAGAATGCAGTGGAGCTTCTTAGAAAAGAGCTTAAAAGTAGAAGGAAAAAGGGGACCATTGGCACTGGGGCTATGAGTGATCCTTATACTAAATCTGAAAAGGATTATTTATTAACTAGAGGTTGTTTAGAAGCTATAGCTGAATATAGTTATCCAGTTCATATTACTACTAAAAGTAATTTAATTTTAAGGGATATAGATTTACTTACAGAAATAAATAAAATATATGCTTCTGTAGCTATGACTATTACAACAAGTGATGATAATTTAGCTCACATTATAGAGCCATCAGCACCCTCATCTACAGATAGATTTAAGGCTCTTGGAGTTTTATCAAGTGTAGGAGTATGTACTAGTATTACTATGATGCCTATTTTACCATTTATAGAGGATACAGAAGAGAACATTTTAGAAATTGTAAATAAGGCTGATTATTATGGGGTTAAGCATATTGTTCCATGGATTGGTATGTCACTTAGGGATAGACAAAGGGATTATTATTACAAAGCTTTAGATAAAAATTTTCCTGGAGTTCGAGAGAAATATGAGAAAAAATATGGAGATAGATATAGTTGTTCTTCAAGGAATATCAAAAAGCTATGGAATATATTATCAGAAGCATGTGCAAAGTATAAGATTTCCCTTAAAATGCCTAGTTATGAGGAGAAAATTACTTCAATTCAACTAAGTCTTTTAAATGGTGAAGATAAATTTTAGAAATAATTACAAGGGGGATGTTTATGGATATTACATTTAAAACTGAGGAAGGTAGATTTAATTATAGAGTATGTGCCGTAATTATTAACAAGGATAAATTGTTAGCTATGAAGGATGTAAATACAAAATATTTTTATTTGCCAGGTGGCAGAGTAATGTTTCATGAAACAGCAGAGGAAGCAGTATTAAGAGAAGTAAAAGAGGAACTTGAAGTTGATGGTGAGATTATTAGACCACTATGGATAAATCAAGGATTTTTCACAGAAGATTTTAGTAATGAAAAGTATCATGAATTATGCATTTATTTTCTTGTAGATGTGTCTAAAACAAAAATATTATCTTTGGGGGACAAGTTTACCTTGGTAGAAGGGGAAAAAATTCATTCATTTCAATGGTTACCTTTTATTGAATTAACAAATGAATATTTGTATCCTCTTTTTATTAAAAAGCGAATATTTAATTTGCCAATTAGCTTAGAGCTGATTACAGAAAAGGAGTAGAGAATATGAAAATCTTAATGATTAATGGGAGTCCTAGAATTAATGGTTCGACAGCAAAGATATTAGGCATTATTAGAAATTATTTAGAAGAAAAAGAAGAGGTAAACATTGAATATTTCAATTTATCAGAATTAGAAATGGCTTTTTGTAAAGGGTGTTGCAGTTGCTTTAAAACAGGGAAGTGCATTATTAATGATGATTGCGAAAAATTATCAAAAATAATGGCAAAAGCAGATGGAATTATTATAGGGTCACCAACATATGCAAGTAACATTTCTGGTCATTTAAAGGTCTTAGTAGATAGAGGACATTTAATAATTGAGCAACTATTATATAAAAAGTATACAATGGGCATTATTACAGGAGAGAATTATGGAGCTTCTACTGCTTCAAAAATTCTTAAAAGTATATTTTCTTATTCTGGAGCCTTTGTTAGTGGAATGATAGTAGAAAAAATTCCTTTTTCAAATAATCCATCCTTTGAAGATAAAGATAAAAAAGCTTATGAAAAGAAAGCAGAGAATTTTTATAGGGATATAAAAGCTAAAAGGAATTATTTCTTCCAAAAATTTATTCATAGTATAATTTTTAATGTTGGAATAAAGCCATTTGTTTTAAAGAAAGGCCCTAAGTATGAAGGGGTATTGAAGGGTTGGAAGAAAAATAATATAATAAGTTCATTTTAATTTTATAGGAAAGTGGGAAATAATATGGATTTGGGACAAGGACTAGGAAATATCTTATTTTATTTATTAATACTTTTAGGTATAGGTTATTTGTTTTATTTAGTAATTAAAGTTGCAGTAAAGCATGCTATAATATCACTTTTGCCTAATTTAAAATCAGAATTTAAAGAATATTTTATTGAAGTAATAAAAAAATATGAAGAAGATAAAGAGTAATAGAAATTAGGAATTTAATTGGAAATGGGAAATTTTAAGTGATTTTACTACTTATTATTTATGAAAATGAATGGAAAGTTAGCCAAGGATATCAAAAGTATACTTGGCTTATATTATATATCAGGATATGTTATACTTATGGTAAAAAATATATATTTTGGAAGGCGAAAATCTTTATGAAAAAATTAGAAGAATTTAAAGGTAGTTTTATTACTATAGATGAAATAGAAAAATTTATAAATGTAGAAGACTACCATGAATTTTATAATAAAATATGTGAAATGATAGTTAATGGAATAATTAAGCCTGTACAATCTAGCAAAATAAATGGCAAAAATCCACCACTATATAGTAAATATAGGATTATTCGAAAAGAGGATGATAATAGTTCTTTAATAGAAGAACTTAACTTTAAATTAAGTATTGAGTTTGATACATCATATTATAAGAAAAACATTAATAAATACAAGGAACATAGAGAAGATATTCTTCTATTAAATAATTTCTTTTTATCTAAAAAGAAATTATTAGAAGATGCTATTTCAATGAATGAAAGATCATTTCAAATATGGGGAAAAGAAAAATTCTTACAAAAGGGCTATGGAAAAACTGTTCTTAAAAATTTAGGCTTAGATGAAAAGGTTTTAAATTACTATGATACTTCTGAACCTTTAGCATATTATTCTATATCTAAAGATACTCCACAAAAAGTTTTAATTATTGAAAATAAAGATACATATTATACTTTTAGAAAACACTTAATAAATGGTAATTTAACCCTACTTGGAGAAAATATAAAAACTATAATATATGGTAAAGGAAAGAATATTAATAAAACATTTAAAGATTTTGAAATATCTGTTGAAGAACATGTTTCAAGTAGAGATAATGAAATATTGTATTTAGGTGATATAGATTATGAGGGAATAGTTATTTATGAGAGTTTTTATAAATATTTTAGTAATAAATACAATGTTAAACCTTTTGTTAAAGGTTATATCAAAATGATAGATAAGGTAGAAGCGTTAGATTTTGAGTTACCTTTAACTAAAGATGGTCAGAACAAAAATATAAAAGATATATTTTTTGAATATTTTAATTTAAAGTATAAAAGAAAAATACTTAACATATTAGAAGACAACTTATATATCCCACAAGAAATTTTAAATATTAAAGATTTATAGGAGGAATAATGCATTTAGATTTTTTAGAGTCAAATCACATAAGAATGAAGAAGATTGGAGCTTATTCACTACTTTTTAGAAATAGTATTGCAAAAGGTACATGGAAAAAGTATGGATTTGAAGAAGGCTATGAACAAGATAATATGATTTTTTCTATACTTTTATATATTATGGAGCAATCCTTAAAGGATGAAGTATGTACTCTAGATAATATAGCTACTTTTATAGATGAGATTAATTCTTTATATTTAAAAAAATCTATGGGATATGAAGAGTGTAAACAATTAGGAGATTTTGTAGTAAATGTGATACTTTGTGATGAAGGGCGAGCAATGTATTATAAGGCTTTTAATTATAAGGATTCGAAATACGAAGATATAAATATTAGTTTTGTTAAAAATACTATGATGTATGTTGATGAAGTGAGAAGAGTTTCTTACAGTCTAACTGATGATGGATATTCTTTATTATTATCAACATTAGAAATAGAGGAGAATTTGAAGTTTACTATTAATGAAATAATTTTTAGAGAGCACTTAAAAAAGGCTGATTATAATAAAGCTGTTGGAGATATAAAGAATATTTTCACTGAATTCAGGAGAAGAGTAAAAAAAATACAATCTGATATTTTAAAAATTAAAGAAAATCCATTAAATTATTCAATTGATGAGTATAAGAGAACAACAGAAGGTAATATAGAGTTAATTGATTCAAGCAAAAGAAAATATATTGCTCATAGAAATCATGTAGATGAAAAAATTAAAGAATTCACTGAAAAAGATATAAATATTAAGGAGCTTGATGGACAAGAGAAAGCTAATTTAAAAAATTTAAAAATAATATATGAGTATCTTAGTAGGACTATAGATGAAGATCAAAAAATATTAAAAAGTCATTTTGACTTAAAAGAAATGTATGCTAAAGAACTTGAGAATATATCCAAAATGTCTTTAATAGAAAGGTTTAACTTTAAAAAAGAAGTTTATGAAAAGATATTAAAGGATGTAAATAAAATTGAAAACATTGATGTATTTTTAAGACCATTATTTTTAAAAGAACCAAAAAAAACTTATAACATAAATAAAGCTTTAGTTTATGAAATGACAAATAAAAGTAAAGAGACAGAGCAGGATGAGATGATTTCCTTTGATGAAGAAGCCTTTGCAGTAGAAGAAATAGAGAAAAAACTTAAAAAGCTTGCTAAATACAAGGGGGTAATAAGTGTAATTTTAGAACTTGCCAAAGATAGAAATACTATATCATTAAAGGAAATTAAAGAGTTATTGGAGGAAAGTCATTTATTGATGGGGAGGCTTATCCCTAATGTTTATATTTTTAGAGAAGTAATTATAGAAATGCTTAAAAATAGAATAATTATAATTGATGAAATAAGAAGGGAACGTGAAAATACAATTGAAAATGATGAACTTGATTTCCAATTAAATAAATGTATTTTAGAAATTATAGATGATAATCCAGCATTTAAAAATATAGAAGAATTAAGAGTTGAAAAAATTCAAGATAGTGAAGATATAAAGATATTAGGACTTAAAAATGAAAATGGAGATTATAAAAATTTTATATGTTCAAATATTTTATTTCAAGTAAGCTAGTGAGGAGAGATGTAAATGGAATATTCAATTGAAGATATACAAATTAGTAATAAAATATTTTATCACCTTTTAAAAAATGGTGAATTAGATGATAAAGAAGAAGAATTATATAAGGCATATTCAGATAATGAAAATATAACATATTTAGTAAAGGAATTAGGAGTAGCCTCAGAATGTGAAGTTAACAAGTATGGAGGTGTAGTATATATAATGCCTAAAGAAGAAAATGATTTTCTCGGGTATTCAAAGAATGATTTAAAAAAAGAGCTATGTAAGTCTGGAGCTAATAATAAGGACTATTATTTATCTCAATTCATTATTTTAACACTTTTAGTGAGCTTTTATGGTTCAGAAGGAGTTTCAAGTCAGTGTAGGGACTATATTAGAGTGGGAGAATTATTAAATATAATAAGTAAAAGACTTGAAGAAGGTGTAAGCAAAGATAGTGAAAATAATGCAGGAATTAATTACAGAGATTTATTAGAGAAATATGAAGCTTTAAAAAGTTCGGAAAAGAAAAATATAGCTAAAACCACGAAAGAAGGATTTGTTGCAACAATACTTAAGTTTTTAGACAATCAAGGTTTAATTGACTATATACAAATAGATGAAACTATAAAAACAACAGGGAAGTTAAACAGTTTTATGGATTGGAATCTATTAAATAAAAATAATTATGATAGAGTACTAAGAGCTTTAGGAGAGAGTATAGATGAGCAAGATTAATAAGATAAAAATAATAAATCTTAATTATAATAATAATTCTATAAAGGTTGATGATTTAAAATTCTTTTTAGATAGTGATAATACAATGTTCAATTTAAGAAATGGTGGTGGTAAATCAGTATTAGTACAAATGATAATGGCTCCGTTAGTACATAAAAAATATAGAGATTTGAAAGATAGAAAGTTTGAGAGTTATTTTACAAAAAGTATACCAACTTACATATTAATTGAATGGAAATTGGATAATGGAGCAGGATTTGTAACCACAGGGATGATTGTAAGAAAAAAAGAAGGCTCTTCAGATGAAGAGGTTATAGAGAATTTAGATATGATTAATTTTATTCATGAGTATAAGTATAGAAATACTAATGATATTGATAATTTACCATTAATAGAAGAACATAATGGAAGTAAGAAAATAATAAGTTATGCAAATGCAAAGAAACTTTTTGAAGATTTAAAGAAGTCTTGTGGTGGAAACTTCACTTACTATGATATGAATAATTCCTATCATTCTACATCATATTTTAATAAATTATCAACTTATAATATTAATTATAAAGAATGGGAAAACATTGTTCATAAGATTAATTTAAAAGAATCAGGATTATCAGAATTATTTTCTAAGGCTAAAAATGTTGAAGGATTATTAAAAGAATGGTTTTTACCAGCAGTAGAAGAAAAGCTTACTAAGGATGAAAATAGGATAAAAAACTTTAGGATTATAGTTAATGGATATATAAATCAATATAAAGAAAATGAAAGTAAATTAGAGAAAAAGAAAAAAATAGAACTATTTAATACCCTAGCAGAAGAATTAAAAGAAACAGCAGAGGAACTTATAAATATAAGCCAAGATAAAGAAAAATTAGAAAATGAAATAGCAAATATTAGAGAATATTTAAAAAGTGAAAAATTCAATAATGAAGAAGAAATTAAAAAACTTGATAATTTATTAATCCAGCTTCAAGGTAATTTAAATGATATAAAATATGAAAGATTATCTCTAGATATTTACAAAGAAGAAGATAAAAGAAACGCCTTAATAAATGAACTAAATAAATATAAAGAGGATAAAGAAAGAGAAATAGTTAAGATAAATGAATTAGAGAGGGAAAAAAATATATTAACTTGTGCGAAATACTATGAGGAGTATACTGAGGTTTCTCAAGAACTACAAGAATTAGAAATTCAAAAAAAGATTTTAACAGAAGATAATAATATTAATCAATTTAAGTTAGAAGACATAGGGTTTTCAATAAGAAAAATTATTGAAGAGGAAAAGAAAGTTTTAGATATAAATATAGACGAGAAGGAAAAAGAGCGTAATTTATATAAGGTAGAGATAGATAAAACTAATAAAAGAATAAGTAAGGCTATTGAAGAGGCTAAAGATTTAAAAGAGAAAAGAGGTTCATTATTATCTAAGATTAATAGTTTTAGTAAGGAAGAAGAAAAATTCAATAGAGATTATAAAGAGAGCTTAAGTAGAAATCTAGAGGGATTCTATTTAGAAGATACTTTATTAACTTTAGAAAAGCAAATTTATGATTTTAAGGAAGGTTATAATAAAAAATTTAAAGAAGTTATAATATCTGTAGATGAAAATACTGAAAAGAAAAAGATAGCAGAAGGTAAAAGAGATGATAAGAAGACAAAGGAAGCAGTTATAAAAGTTAATATTGAATCAAAAGTTAATGAGTTAGATGAATTAAATAATAAGATAGAGAAGAGAAAAGAATTAATTAAGTATGTTGATTTAAAGGAAGATTCTTTATTTGATAATATAAAAATTGATTTAGCTTTTGATAGTAAAATTAATATAATTAAGGAGAAAAGAAATAAGGTTATTAAAGCTATTAAGATATTAAGAGAAGAGCTTACAATGCTTAAAACAGGAAAACTTTTAGAATTACCAAAGGAGGTAGAGGAGGAATTAAAGAATAGAGGAATTAGTATTGCATATGGTATGGAATGGTTGAAGAAAAATGGCTATTCAGAGGAAGAAAATTTAAAGATAATTGATAATAATCCTTTTATACCATATTCTTTGATAATGGATTCAGGGGAATTTGAAATACTAAATAAAGAACCATTGAAAACATATACGTCTACACCAATAATAATTATAAAAAAAAATAGTATTAATAAGGTATTTGAATTTAGTAAAAGTGGAGTAATTCAATTAGAAGGTATAGATTTATTAATTTCATTTAATAAAAAACTAATAAACGAAGAAGAACTTAATTTATTAATAAACAGTACAGAAAGTGAACTAAAAAAGTTAGAAGAAGAAGATGAAAACTTTAATAAAGATATTAATTTTTTTGAAGATAAAAGAAATTTAATTTTTTATTCAGAGCTATCAGAAGAGGGATATAAGTATATAAGAGAAGAAATAGAAAAGCTTAAACAGGAAGAAAAGTTGTTAAATGAGGAATTGAAAAGATTAATAATAGAGATATCAGATATATCAAGTTCTATTTATAAATTGGAAAATGATAAAGTTAATTTATCTAGAGAAATTGAATTCTTTAATAGAAAAGAAAAGGCATATAATGAATTTAAAGAAGAGTACTTAGATTATAAAAGTAATAAAGAAAAATATGAAATTAATGAAGAAATGATAAAGGTTAATGACAGGGAGAATAATGACTTTAAAAGAAACCTAGAAGAGTTAGAAAGTAAAGTTAAGGATATTACCAAAACTATAAATTCAATTAATAATAAAGCTAGAGATTTAAACGTTGAATTGAAAGAGTATGGTATATTTACTAAAGGGACATTTATTGAGAAAGATAAGGAAGATCTAGTTGCTGAATACAGAGTTCTAAAAGATAATATGGATAGAAATTTACAGCATATTCAAGACTCAATGAAAAAGTTAAATGATAGATATAGAAGAGTAACAGATGATTTAGATCGTGAAGCTAAAAAGTCTAATTTAGGAGATAAAGATTATATTGGTGTAAAATATACATTAGATAAAATGGATGAGGTTGAAAATCTTATAAATGCACAAAGAGAAGTTATTAAAAATACAGAAGGAATAATAAGAAAAAATGAATCTGTACAAATAAAATTAAATAGCGATATTGAACATAAATATAAAAAGCTTCAAGAGGAATGTAAGAAAAATGAGTTAAAGAATAAAGAGTTAATTATCATAAAAGATTATGATGAAGCTGAAGCAAAAATTAATTTTGAATTAAAAGATATAAGTAGAAAAAAGGATGATATTAATAAGCTTAACAATAGACTTGATAGTAACATAAGTAATTTAAGTGAATATGATGAGCTAGATATAAAAGTAAAAATTGATGTTAAGCTAGACTTGGATAACTTAAATAGCGAAGTAGGTTCAAGAAAACGTGATTTAAGAAAGCTATACAATAATGAAAAAGACTTAAGTAATAGATTCAAAAGAGAAATAGATAACAAACTTTCAAATAATATAACTTTTTCTGAGGATCAAAGTTTTAAAGATATTGTAGTTGTTATTAATAAATTATCAGATTGCCCAAAAAAAATGTTAGAACAACTAAAAATTTATGAAGAGTCATTTAGTATGCAGATGCTTAAGCTTTATCAAGATATTGATATGATAAATAAAGAAGAATTAAAAATAGTAGAAAATATGCTTGATTATATAAAAGAAGTTAATGAGAATTTAGATAAAATAGATAATAATTCTACCATTACTATTAAAGATAAAAATATAAAAATGCTTAATATTAAAGTTCCCAATTGGGAGGAAAATCTAGAAATTTATAAGCTAAAACTTAAGAATTACTTACAGCAGTTAAGAGATCAAGCGTTAGTTCTTCTTAATAAAAATGAAAGTATAGAGGATATTATAAGTAATAGAATAACAAACTATAATTTATTTAATGAAGTAGTATCTGTAAGCAATGTGAATATTAAACTATATAAAATTGAAGAGGATAAACAAAGACAAATAAGTTGGAATGAAGTATCAACAAATTCAGGGGGAGAAGGTTTCCTTTCAGCTTTTGTTATATTATCTAGTTTATTAAGCTATATAAGAAAAGATAGTAACGATATATTCAATAAATCAGAAAGTGGAAAAGTACTTGTTATGGATAATCCTTTTGCACAAACAAGTTCTGTACATTTACTAAAACCTTTAATTGATATTGCTAAAAAAACCAATACGCAGTTAATTTGCTTTACAGCTTTAGGTGATGATGCTATATATAATAGATTTGATAATATCTATGTATTAAATACTATTCAGTCAAAATTCAACAGTGGTATAAAATACATGAGAAGTAATCACATTAAAGGAAGTGAAGAAGAGGAAAATATTCTTGTTTCTTCCAGGTTGAAAATTGAAGATCAAATGAAGCTTTTTTAGTCGGTATAAAATATTCTTACAATAATTATCAAAATATTGACCATTCAAGACAACTATATGGCATAGACGGAATAAAAGAGCTTATGAAAAAAATCAGAACAATTCAGTATGACCCATTAAATGTGATTGGACGTAATGCAGATTTAATGCTAAATGCTAGAATCAAGGATTACAAAAGTGAGATGTTAAATACATTACTATATTCAGAACACTTTTTTGTAGATGGCTTTGATAAGGAAATGTGTATATATACTACGGAGGATTTTGAAAAGTTTGATTATGTTAGACAGGCACAAGCAAAGAATGTTGAGGGAACATTGAGACATAGGGGACAACTAGAAGCCTTAAATATTTTACAGGCTTTACATTTATGACTATTGAGGAATTTTTGGATTGGTATGTAAAACGACGTATAGCAAGTGTAGGCATACTATGGGATAAAAAAGGCGGTGCATGGCAAGGAGCATATATCTACGATAATGAATTACGAAAGCAGACCATAAACAGATTGCTGGAACAGGACAAGTTGAAAGCTATACAAGTAGATGGAATAGATGAGACATTTTATTGCTTGGAGGATTTTTTCTCATCCATAGAAAGTAATAGAGAAGAGGACTATGCCAGATTTATAGCACCTCTTGATAATATGTTGTGGGATAGAAAAATGGTAGAAGTATTATTTAATTTTTCTTATCGATGGGAAGTATACACTCCTATAATCAAAAGAAAATATGGGTATTATGTTCTTCCAGTGTTGTATAATGATAAATTCGTAGCACGATTTGAAGCTGTTCCTGTAAAAGAAAGTAAGTGCTTTATGATTAATAAATGGTGGTGGGAAAATGATGTATTACCAAATAAAAAGATGATTGATACAATTATGAAGGAAATGGAAAGATTTTCGGTTTTCCTTGATGTGGATTTATGTAACGAGAATAGAGAAAAATTGGAGGTATGAAAAATGCAGGATGTATACAAAGAGTGTCCGGTTCTTGAGAATGAGAGATTTTTGTTAAGGTTAGTTGAAGAAGGAGATGTTAATGATCTACTGAAAGTATACGGTGACAAAGCAGCATTGCCGTTTTTTAACAGTGATAATTGTCATGGTAGTAATTTTTATATTACATCAGAGAAATATATGTTAGAGACTATTGAAGCTTGGCTGAAGGTATATTCAAATAGAGAATTTGTACGATTTGCCATTATTGATAAAGTGAAAAATATGGCAATTGGAACCATAGAATTATTTAATCGTAAAGCAGATGATTATTTTAATAATTGTGGACTGCTTAGATTAGACTTGAGACCTGATTATGAAAATAGTAGGGATATCGTGGATGTTTTATCAGTTATAATTGAACCGGCATATAGTTTGTTTGATTGTGATTTTATAGCTACAAAAGCACCAATTTATGCTGTTGATAGAATTGATGCACTGAAAGAAATGGGTTTTATGTTGTCAAATGAGTGTATAAGAGGAGCCTATGGTGAAAAAGTATATGATGGGTATTGGGTTAAAGATAAAAATTAGCTCACCATTAATGAATGAAACTTCATAATATGGCATGTTGACAGCTTTTTGTATTCTTGAAAAAAGCCAATGATATTAAAAGTATCAGTGGCTTTTGTTATAATTAGTTTAATAAATTTTTGGAAAATGTAGATAGATTAATAAGGAGTTCAGGATGATTAGTTATGTATGAAAAAATAGAGAAATGGTTAAATGATATTTTAAAAAATGAAATAAATAGTGAAGTTGTAGCACTTAATTTTAACTTATATGAAAACACTGAAAAAAAATGGTCTATTGAATTAGTGGGAACAAGTAGTTTTGATACTGATGATGAAGATTGGGCTTGTGACGAAGTGTGCGATTTTGGTACAAGGAAAAATCCGTTTTCTTGGAAAGAGAATGAGGAATGGGATAAGGTTTTAGATGATATAATTCAAGTGATAAAGAGATATTTAGATAATGGTTTATATGCAGAAACATTAAAAAAATATGGCGGAATTGGTGTTGGATTTGTAGATGGAGATATAGAGATTTTATATTCAAAGCCATGAATACTTTTGAATATGAGAGTTCTAAGAGAATTTTGAAAGAAGCAAATGATTTTTTGAATAGATAAATTTCAGTTTGTGTAGGTGAAGGTATTAAAATTATAGGATAGAAATGATTATAATATTTTCAGGAGTTGCTCTAAAATTGGTATAGAAGATTCACCTTATTGTTTATTATGATCTATATGGCGAAATCTAACTTTTTTTTACTTACGGTGCAAGAACCGTATCATAAATAAATGCAAAAGCAGTAATTTAAAATTAATAAATTTAGACGAAGTAATCATAACAGATACTTCGTCTATTTTTTATTAAATAAAAGATTGTATTGAAAGGCAATTATAAGTGTAATCATATTTTAAGAAAGAATACATAATATGCAAAATGGTATACATTATGTAACATATGGATAAATGATGCATAACATAAATTATAGTAATCTATATAAAAGGAGATTTTATGTATGGAATATGATAAAGGTAGTGAAAATTGTAGAGATAAAAAAGAGAATGATTATTCAATTGATAAAAGTTGCCAGTGCTGCGGATACAATGATAAAAAGAATAAATGCTGCTGTGATATTACTAAATTAAAAGAAATACTGTTATTTTATAAGTTTAACAATTCAGGTACACTTCTTATAACTGAAAATGCATTTTTAAATAATCAACTAGTTGGGAAAACCTTATTTGTTAAGCTGATAAAGAAAGATATAGTGTATTTATCTGCAGATTCAGTTGATTCTCCAGTAAGTTATATAATTCCTTTAGATACAATACTATTTGTAGTAGCAGTAGTAAATAGTAAGCAAAATAGTTTCATAGAAAGTATTGCAAATAGAGAAATGAAAGAAAAAGAAAAATGTTGTTCTTTAGATGGAATTGTTAAAGCAATAAAAGAAGCTTTAAATTATTTTCAAACTATAAAAATAGCAATTGGTGATATTGGTTTTGTACAAGTTGCACCATTACTTCAAATGATTGAAGCTCATTTTAATTGGTATATTGGTGGGACTTCTTTTGTTTTTTCAGGCGTTAATATTGTAATTGGGGCAGTAACTAAGGAGATAATACTAATTAGCTTAAGTCGTCCTGGTTTAGATTTTGTTGTGCAATTTGTTATTTCAACTTGTTTGGTAACTGGAGTGAATAATGAACCGAGAGTGAATCTTATATTTGACAAAGAAGGAAAGTTTAATATTTCAGAAAAGGATGCGGTGGTATTAACACTAGATGTAAATGGAAAGATAATAAATTTTGCTGATATAGGTGTGGAGATAAAGGGCAAAACTATGGAAGAAGTTATGAAAATAGTAAATAGTAAGATAGCGCAGGAAAATAAAGATTCTTAATGTGAAGAATACCATATCCTATGTAACATAAGGGGAAATGTTACATAAGATGAATTATGATTATTTATATAAAAGGAGATTTTTAACATGAAAGATGAGAACTGTAGTAATAAAGATTGCGATGTAAGAGCTAAGAATAATTTTAATAAATTACAAGAATATTCCAATTGTAAAGAAAATGAAATTTGTAGAGATAAAAAAGAGGATACCTGTATAAAAGATAAAGATTCTAAGGATTGTGAATACAAAGAAAAGAAAGTTGAATGTTGTTGTGATACTGATAAATTAAGAAAGATATTATCAGTTTATAAGGAAAGTGAATTACAATCTTTATTAATTATAACTACAAATGATATGTTGAATATATCATTAATTAATGATGCTGCCTTTTTAGGTTTATTTATTAAGGATATAAAAAAAGATACGGTATATTTATCTGTTGGTTCAGTAAATTCACCAGTGAAATATATAATTCCTTTAAACACAATAATATTTGTGTCAAATATAGGAAGTATTCAACAGGATAGATTCATAGAAAAAATTGTAAATGAGAAAACTGGAGAAAAAGAAAAATGCTGTTCTTCAGAAGGAATAGCTAAAGCTATAAAAGAAGCTAAAAATCACTTTGAAGATTTAGAAATAGCAATTGATGACATTGGTTCTGTAATCTTTCGAGGAGGTAGCGTTCCAGTAGCTATAGCGCAATTTATAGTTTTGGGATTAAGAGTTTTATTTTTAGTTCCTAATATCAGTATTAGTGCTGTATCTGATGAAATATTATTTGCTAGCGGTATGTTTGAGAATAGGATATTTAATTTTGTTATACCAACTTGCTGGGTAAGCGGATTAATGAATGAACAAGGAGGCACTGGAGGACCTAGCATACTAGATGAAAAAGGAAGGTTTAATACTTCAGAAAAGGACACTTTAGTAGTAACTGTAGATGAAGATGGTAATATGGTAAATCTTACAGAGATGGGTGTGGACATAAAAGGTAAAACTATGGAAGAGATTATGGAAATAATAAAAAATAGCACAGAGTAAAAAAAGAAAATTCTTAAACAACTAAATCACTCTATTTAAGGTAGTCTTAGTCAAGTAATATACATTACTAAGACTATTTTTAATTGAAATTAATGAAAAATTATTAGATAGATAATAGCAACTTTGGATTGACAGAAGTGTTAAGTTTAATTGGTAGATAATGAGAAATAATGATGTTAAACTTAGTATTGAGGTGATAATAGTGAAGTTCAATGAAAAGATACAGGAGCTTAGAAGAGAAAAAGGCTTATCTCAAGAAAAAATTGCAGATATTATGGGAGTATCAAGACAATCAGTTGCTAAGTGGGAAGCAGGTAATAATTATCCAGAAGTAGATAAATTAATTGAATTAAGTAATATATTCGGAGTAAGTATAGATAAATTATTAAAAGATATTGAAGATGAATGTAGTAAAAAAGAAATTACTAAGGTAGATGGCATAGATGAAGAAATAATAAGTTTTTTATGTAGAGCAAAAAAAGCAACATATGCTGGAGGTGGGAAAGAAACAGAATCATCTAGACCTAATTCTCATGATTTATTATATTGCGAAGATAATAAGAAGTATATTGACACATACATAGGAAGTGAAAGGTTTATTGGAGAAGAAGCCATATTTTACAATGATAAAAAAGTATATGAGTGTATATTTCATGGAGGAATTATTTTATAAAATATATACTTGAGTAGTTTAAGTATAAATAATTTAAGAAAGAGGAAGTTAAATTATGGTATCATCATATCATTCTTCTATTCATTAGGTAGGACTATTTACAGACTTCGTTGTTATAAAAAAGATTTTATTGATATTTAACTTTAAATAAAACAATTAGTTGATATTATGAAATTACTTCAAAGCTTAAAAACAAAATAAGAACAAGATTTTTATGCGAGTTTATCTGACATCATATTACAACGAGAACAAATGAAAGTAATAGGTTAGTAATATAAAAAATCACAGAAAAAAATGGGTAGAAGTAGGTAAAGTCATATCAGATGTTACAAATAAAATAAAAGAATTAAACGAAGCGAAATAACTTCGAAATAAGATAGATTACAAAGAATCTATAAAAATATAAGACAAAAATAAATCAAGGAAAAATACATACAAGTTCACGATTTGAGACTTGGAAGGTGTAAAAAACAAGGAAAGTTTAGTGTTGGTAACTCTAAGCAATCCTTAGAGCATTTATTTTGTTTTAGGGCTATTGGATAAAATTTATTATATGAGTTTAAGAGTCTAAAGCACTATTCTTTACGGGATAGGTGCTTTTTCTCTTTTCCATTAAGTTCTATATGAATACCAAGAAAATTAGTATTGATAATTAGCTTAGAGATAAAAAGATTATGTTGTAAAACTAATTTAACAATATAAATAGTAACAAAGCTTTTTATAGTTAATTCTAGCATATCCAATACCACCCCCTAACTATGATGAAATACTCACCAATAGTCCAAAGGGATAAAATGGCAAAACTTCACTTGCAGTAGTTACGGAGAAGCGTATCTGTGGAGAAAAAAATTATTAGATGATTTAATAGAAATAATTAAGGAAATAATATTAAAGATATTACTGCCTTATGTTATAATTTTATATAAAGTAATTAGTTTATGTATGAAGGAGGAAAGAAAAATGAAATGGAGTGACGTAAGAGAAAATTATAGAAATAAGTGGATTGTATTGGAAGCATTAAAAGCAAAATCAGAAGAAGGTAAAAGAATAATTGAAGATCTTGCTATAATTGCAGTTTTTGATAATGGAAGCGAAGCTCTTAAACATTATTCATCCTGGCATAAAAAAGATAAAAGTAAAGAGATGTATGTCTATAATACTGCCAATGAATCTTTAGATATAGAAGAAAGATTATGGGTAGGGGTAAGAAGCAATGGTTAAGATAGAACTAAAATATGGTCTTCCATTTTGTAGTATAGATATAAAACATAAGGGCAAAATACTTACTTTAGATAATATTTTAATTGATACAGGTTCAGGTGGTACAATTTTAAAGATGGAAGAAGTAGAAAAGATTAATATCACCATAGATGTTACAGATTCAATAGAAAGTATACAAGGAGTAGGTGGCAGTGAATTTGTATATAAAAAGGTTATAGATAAAGTAAGTCTTGGGGATTTTAGTGTTAATGATTTCAAAGTTGAAATTGGTGTTATGGACTATGGTTTTGATATTAATGGGATAATTGGAGTTAACTTTTTGAAAGAAATCAATGCTGTAATTGATTTAAAGGAAATGATTATTAAGGGTGAAAATAAGAAATAATTTAATTAGATTTTTAGTGATAGATATTTATATCTATCTTATTTTTTATAAAAACGTAGTAGAAACTTGAATTTGAAATAATCCTAAATATATTGTATATGGGAAAGTATAAACTTTTTTATTTACGATACGGTAAGGGTATCTGTGGAGAACCAAAATCTAAAGAAAAAATTAATTTATAACATAAGATAAATATGGATTTCTAGTGTGGAGGAGCATAAAAATATTATGAAGAAAAAGAATTTAGTGTATATTTGTGGAGCTCTAATGATAATTTTAGTAGGGTTTTCAATTTGTATGATTATATCAATATTTAATAATATGGTATACTAAAATGTTATGAAAAAATATATAAATTTGAATTACCATCCATATGTATCAAAGTGCACACCAGATATATAATTTTTTATTGCTTTTTTTATATATGGGATAATGTTAGGCGGAAGATTGTCAATTTCAAACCAGGATAAATCATCACATTTTTGCGGTTCCATATTTATTATTTCACCATCCCATAAATCTGCTGAAAAAAAGAAATCAATTCTTTCATCATCTGATTTTCTGTGTATCACACCTGCAAATTGAAGATTGTTTGGTTTAATATCTATTCCTGCTTCTTCTCTTGCTTCTCTTATCATTGCTGATTTTACATCTTCCTTTCAGTCTAAATGTCCTGCTACTATACTATAATTCCCATCCTCATATCCTGTATTAAATCTTCTTAATAATAATATTTTACCTTCCCTAATAAGAAAAAGATGTACAGCAACAGGCATTTGAAATCTTTTTTTGCTCAAATAAAAAACTCCCTTCTATAAGTACGTCATAATTTAAAATTGTTCATTTGTTTAATTGTACACTACATAACTACATATATGCAAATATTTAGCAAAAAAAATTAGTTGCAACACCATTAAAATTATCTATATGATTTGGGGAAAAAATATAAAATGTAGTATAATTAACTTATAATTATAGCTATGACTGCAATATAAAAGAATCTTCATGCAAGGAGATACGGTATCTATAGTGAAATATTTTGATGAGATATTAAAGAGGAATGAAAAAGTGAAATCATTGTTAGAGCTCTGTTATTCAAATTCTCAGTATGGGATAAAGTCCTATGCAAGGGATGTGAATGGGCGTTAGAGAGTATAGAAAATACTGTAAGACGGAATATTCCATTTATGTGTGAGTGGTTTAATAAAATACAAACAATAGATGATGCAATAGACTCTTTGCAGAGGTACTT
>JAAYPK010000026.1 GCA_012519845.1 Clostridiales bacterium | reverse complement strand
CTGAAGAACTTGTACTGAAATCCTTTATTACTTCACTATATGTTCCACTATATGCTACAAATCTATATTGTACTGTTCCTTCTCCTGTTGCTGATGCTGATAATTTAATTGCTGTTCCTACATTTTGACCTGATGATCTATCAGTTCCATAACTGTTTATAGATAATGTTGTTACAATTGGCTTTTTAATAGTATAGCTCATAACATCTGATTTTTCATTACCCGAATCATCCTTAGCATAAACATATAATTCATAATTTCCTGCTACAGATGGTGTCCATGTAGCTGAACTAGTTGTGTTATAACTCTTAATAACACTTTCATCACCATTACTATCTACTACAGTGAATTTATATTTAACTGTTCCTTCTCCAGTAGCATTAGCACTTAATTTAATTGCAGTATTAGTATATTGTGGTGAACTTATATTTGTATCAAAGCTATTAATTTTTAATACCTTACCTACTTTATTAACTACATAAGATATTTCTTTTTCAGATTTTTTACCTTGAGAGTCTTTAGCAGTTACTTTAATTTTATAAGTTCCTGCAGTATCAGCATTCCAAGTAAATGATTTACTTGATGAATAAGCTTGTACAACTTCTGAATTCACTTCAAATTGATACTGAATTTCTCCATTTCCTCCAGTAGAAGCTGCTGTAATTCTAACTGAAGAACCTTCATCAGCTGGAGATGGAATACTTGGTGATAAAGATGTTACTTTAAGTTCTTTATCTTCAATAGTTGACCAAACTCCATCAACATATTGCATTGCACCTTCTACATCAAATCCTGGAGTTCCTACTCCTGAAGGTACTTGACCAAAAGCTCCATTAAATATAACTTTAGCTGCACCTACTTCATGAGTTTCATAAGAATACCATCCATCTCCTTCTGAAGTCATTGCAGTTCCTGGCCATTTACCTGCATACTCTTTTGCAGATGTTCCATCACCAGAATAAACATAAATATTTGGTGTTCCACTCCAACTTGACATTTTAACTTTAACTTTTACTTTTCTATCGTCTGGATTACCCTTTGTATAAGTATAAGTTGATGGTCCTGCTGTACCATCTTCATTATTAGCAGTTACTGTTACAGTTGTTACATCACCATAATTTAATCCTGAACCAATTGTTATTGAATCTCCATTTTTATATGAGATTGCTTTTCCATCGTTAATACTATAAGTTGCATTTGCATTATTTGTTACTGATAATTTTAAATCTAAAGTATCTGTATAATAAGTTTTTGAAGATGGACTTACACCTACATCTGGTGATTTATCACCTTTTTCAAGTAATATAACTCCATTTGTTCCTGCTTCAACAGTAACTTTTCCATCTGAAACTGTGTACATCTTATCAGTATAAGCATCTCTTACTTTAGCTCCATTACTAAATACATCCCCAACAGATACTGTTGTTGATCCAGCTGTTCCTGGTATTGATATAACTACTCTATCACTAATTCCCTTATCTGCGTTATTGTAAATTCTACTAAATGTATAAGGTGAAGCAGTGATTTGATTATGTTGACCTGCTCCCACTGCTGCATGGTTATATCTAAATTGTCCTAGCTTTTGCCAGTGAGAAAATACAGCATTATCAATACTATTCCAGTTCATATCACTACGTGCAGGTTGGTCTTTATAGTCTGTAACTGCTTGTTTTACCCAATCTTGATTCTTTTGTCTTCCTGTTTCATCACCATAGAATATTTGTGCTCCACCTGGTAATAACAATAAAGCATTACCTGCTGTAATTAAGTTACTTCTTCCACCTAATCCTAAATCAGTATCATGTGATGAAATGTAGCTTAATGCGTTAAAATCATTGTTTGAATTAATTTTAGTTGCATACCCACTAAAAATTCCTTCTAATTCAGAATTTGAGTATGAACCCTTTTGGAAAGAGAAGTTAATCATAGAGTCAAATCCACCAGTTGTGAAGTAATCACTATTTCCAACTCCATAACCCCATTCTTCACCAGTCATCCAGAAATCATCTGTCCATTTTGAACCTGCTTTATCTGGATTATTTGCTCTCCATTCTTTTAAGGCTGCATTTGATTGTTTCTTTAATTCACCCCATGAAGATTTTGGAATATGTTTAGCAGTATCACATCTAAATCCATCAATTCCATATTCTCTAACCCAATCAGATAACCATTGAACTACATAGTTTTGTGGAGTTTTAGGAAGCCCTGTCTTAGAGAAGAACTTTTCTTGCTTAGCCATTTGTTCTTCATATCTTCCTTCCTTTTTCCACTTATTAACTAGAAATGGAGGTGTTGAACATGGTGTAGTTGATTCCATTTTAATATCTGGTAATCCATAAAGACATTTGTCCATATCTCCCCCGTCTTTACTTCCTGTATATCCTGGGAATTTATGAGCTGTTCTTACAAAGTCTGGGCCCCACCAATTTGCCCATGAAGGATCGTTATCTACCCATAGATTTACCTCTTCCCAGTCACCATTTTTTTGGTTTTCTAAATCTTTTCTGTAATATGTGTCCTTCCAATTTGGAATAGTTTTACCATAACCATATTCATTTGCATCGTAAGCTGAAATATAACCAATATGGTTCATAACTACATCCATTACAACACGAATTCCATGCTCATGAGCAGTATCTACAAAATCATGCATATCTTGTGCAGTTCCCATATTAGCATCTACATTAGTAAAATCAAGTGCCCAATATCCATGATATCCATAATAAGGGAATCCATATCCATCAGTACCAAATCCATCACCTTTATTCGTATTACCATAAGTATACCCATGCATTTGTTCATAAGGAGCTGTTATCCATATAGCATTAACTCCTATTTTTGTAAAATAACCTTCTTTAAGTTTTTTAGTTAATCCTTTTAAATCTCCTCCATGGAATGTTCCCATGTTTTCTTTATAACCTGAAATAACATTACCATTTTGATCTAATGAACGTCCATAGGAATGGTCATTACTTGTATCACCATTTTCAAATCTATCAGTTAATACAAAATAAACTAATGCATTATCCCATGTAAATGGTGAATCTTCATTTGGCGTTTCACTTGAAGCGCTTACTGGTTCTTGATATGTAACTTCTCCATTTTCATCTACATTTACTTTTAGAACATTTTCAGTTGACGAAGAAGTTGTTGTGGTAGTTGCAGCACTTGTAAACATAATATTATTACTAAATATTGTAGTAACAGCTACTGCTGAGGCAATAAGCCTCTTAATTCTTTTTAAATTCATTTTGCTTCCCCCTTATTTTTAATTTTTAAAATCTACACCCTCCTATCAAAATAATTGATAATATAAGTATACCTTTACATAAAGCATTTACTTATAAACAGTATTACCTACCATATTAATAACTTATTATTTAAATATTATTAAAAATGGTAAATGCTACTGTCCTTATTTATATGTTAACCTTTTCTATGTCATATTTCAATATTTTTATACATTTTTTGTACACATTTTATTAATATTTTTTTCATATATTGAAAATACTTACTTTTCACTTCAGTTAAAAGGAAAAAAATGCAAAACAAATTAATTGTTTTGCAATTTATATATTTAATGCCAATTATTCATAACTTCATCCCACATCATCTTGCCAGCTTTAGCTAAAGTCACAGTGCCATATACACTATTAGGAATATCCATAGATAAAACAGTAAAAACAAAGTTTCCTTTGTGAAGCCTTATTAATGCAGTATCGTTTTCTACCCCTTTTTTATCTCCTGTTTTACTTGATATCTCCATTTTCAAATCATCAGGTATATATAAAGCCAATTTATTCTTTATTTGCTGCCTTGTTAATATATCAATTAACATTGTACTATTATCCCTGTTTAAATAGGTAGCATTATTTAAATGTTTCCAAATCAATGATAAATCATAAGATGTTGTAATATTTTCAATATCGCTTTTAGGAATTCTTTCATCTGAAGTTTTCCTATTAAGAGTTGTATTCTTTAATCCCATATTCTTAATATCTTCATTTATCATTTCCATACTTACCAAGTCAATTATTTTATTAGCAGCCGTATTATCGCTTTGTATTAGCATTGCTACTAATAATTCAAATATAGTATAAGCTCTCTCATTAAACTCATGAATAATGCCCGTTCCATAAACCTTATCTTTACCACTTATAGGTATTTTAGTCATAAAATCTAGTTTGCCATCTTCAACAGCTTTTATTAATGAAACAGCTATTGGTAACTTCATACATCCTGCTGCTATCATTGGAACGTTTTCATTATAACCGTATACATAACCACTCTCTAAGTCTTCAAAAAAGAATGAATATGTTCCTAATCTAGTTTCTAAATATCTTTTTATACCTTTCATAATACCCTCCTACTTCTAGAGATTTACTATACTAGAAAAATTATATCATATTTTCAGAATATTTTGAAGTATTTAATTTTTCATTATACAATGCCTTTTAGCGCACACTGTATTTTCTAAGCATACCTTTGAAAAGCAAAACACATATATTTTTCTTTCTATTCTTTAGGCTAATAGTCCAGAATTTAAACTGTAGAATAGTTATCCACAAGTTAGAAGTTAATATAATTCCTTAAAGAATAAAAAATATAGAAAACCCTAGTTCATAAACTTAGGATTTTCTATTTCTCTTAGTGTTTATCTTAAACTCAGTCCCCTAGACAGATTCCTATCTTTCTAGCAACTGTAATTAATTCATCATTAACATTAACTAACTTAGTCTTTTGACCTATTACATGTTCTAAACTATCTGAAGAAATTTTATTTCCCTTTAAACATACCATTTGTCCAAAATTACCCTCATTAATTAATTCTACAGCTGCAACACCGTATCTTGTTGATAGTATTCTATCATAAGTAGAAGTTGTCCCACCTCTTTGTATATGACCAAGTACTGTACACCTTACTTCATTTTCTTTAAGTAACTTTTCTAAATCATCAGCTAATTTATTTCCTATTCCACCTAGCCTAATTGGATCTGGACTGTCTTTTACTATTTTAGCAATTACTACTTCACCATTCTTTGGTTTTGCTCCTTCAGATGCTACTATAATGGTAAATAGTTTCCCTTGTCTCTTTCTTTCCTCAACTTTTTCAATAATTTTATCTATATCATATGGAATTTCAGGTAATAAAATAACATCTGCTGAACCTGCAATTCCAGATTCTAATGCAATCCATCCTGCATTCCTTCCCATTACTTCACATATCATTACTCTATGATGAGACTCAGCTGTAGTATGAAGTCTATCTAATGCTTCAGTTACAACATCAATTGCTGTATTGAAACCAAATGTTACATCTGTAGATGCTAAATCATTGTCAATTGTCTTAGGAACTCCTATAACTTTAACTCCTTTTCTAGAAAAATCTCTAGCTGAAGTTAATGTTCCATCTCCTCCAATAACAACTAAAACATCTACTCCCTCTTTTTTCATATTTTCAACTGCAACATCTGATACATCTTTTTTTACCTTTTCTCCATTTTCCTCTACTTGGTAATCAAATAGATTGTCCTTATTTGAACTATATAGAATAGTTCCCCCTTTATGCAGAATTCCAGAAACACTTTCTAATGTTAATGGAATAAAATCGTTATTGTATAATCCCCTATACCCAAATTTATACCCAATAACTTCATAACCATAATTTAGTATTGCTGTTCTAGTAACTGCTCTTATTACTGCATTTAATCCTGGACAATCTCCACCACCTGTTAATAGAGCAATTTTTTTAATTCCCTCTGCCATTAACCAAATCCTCCTACCACTCTCATATTTTACAACTCTCATTTATACATTTTTTGATATTGTTTACAATTTAATAATATCATATAAATAAAACTTATAAAAGAGATTTTTTACCATTTGTTTTCCAATTTTGTAAATAGTCAATGAATTAATTAGTAGGTTTCTTCTAGTAATATAATATATAGAATATTAATAATAAAAAAATGTTAACTGAAATTGAAATCAGTTAACATCTTTTTTAAAGATTTATTATTTTTGTAAATACTAATATAGCTAATGTTATTCCAGCTAAAACTCTATATACTGCAAAAACACGCATTGGTTTTTTCTTTAAATATGAAACAAATTTATCCATAACTATTATAGAAACAATAAATGCTACTATAAAACCAATAATTAATGCTATCCAATAAGTTGTATTCATTATTGAATAATCAAATTCTAATAAATCCTTTCCTGATGATCCTATCATAGCAGGAATTGCTAAAAAGAAAGAAAATTCTGCAGCTATTGATGTTGATAATCCTGATACCCATCCACCCATAATTGTAGATGCACTTCTTGACATTCCTGGCCAAACAGCTAATACTTGAAAACATCCAACTAAAAAAGATTGTTTTGGTGTTATTTTGTCTATATCTTTAACAGCATTTTTTTTCTTACTAAATATATTTTCAATAATAATTAATAGTAAACCGCCAACTATAAAACCAACAATAACTGCCTCTGGCTTAAATAACTTTTTTATATTACTGTAAAAGAATAATCCTACTACCATCATTGGAATAGATCCAGCTATTACATTAATTCCAAAATTAAATCCTGTTCTTCCTTCTTTACCAGCAGTAAATATGAACTTAAAAAACTCAATAACACTATCTTTTATCTTTTTCCAATACAAGACTACTACTGCTAAAATAGCCCCTAATTGTATAACAACTTCAAACATCTCAGCAAATTCGCCTTTAAAGTTTATTACACTACCAAAAAGAATCATATGTCCTGTAGATGAAACTGGTATGAATTCTGTTAATCCTTCAATTATAGCTATAAATATAGCTTTAAGTATAAAAATCAAATCCAAGTATTACCACTCCTTAAAATAAATACTGTCTCATTATACCTTTTAAAAAATAACATGTCTATTTATTTAATAATATTTTAATATTATTTTTGCCTATTTATAATTACCTTACTTACTATTTCATTACCATCTAATGATAGCTCTATAGTATTTATTCCTTTTTGTAATTTTATTTCTTTATATTTATCAGTTATTTTATTAATATCTCCATTAATTCCAAGATAATAATCATTTATTGTTGTTCCATCTTTAAAAGCACCTATTGTATAAGTATAATCATCTTTCACATCATCTTGTCTTTTTTGCAAAATTAAATAAGCTTTTTCATCTTTACCTTCAACATATTCATGATTAGGTTCAATATTCATTACATCTTTATTTTTAGTAAAAATAGTAGGTCCAATAAAAACATTATTTTTCTTCAAATCAACATCTTTATCATTAGAACAATAAGTTAAATAACTATTACTTTTTAACATAGTTAAGGTATTGTCAATAGGAATTGTATATGAAGATAAATATTTTTTTATTTCTTTATAATATGTATTCAAATCTCTTTTCCCATTATATGTTATACTTTCCTTATTCGCATTAATAAAATCTATTGTATTTAAATATCCCTCACTATTTTTTAAATATGCCTTTTCTTTAAAATCAATCATGATCCATTTGTTACTTTCAGGACTATAATACTCTACCACATAATAACTTGGTTTTATTTCAAATTGAGGATTATTTTTTCTAAGTTCCCCTATTCTACTTGTATACCCAGCTGATAAAATTAAATCTCTTTCAATTATTGCCATATCCCTATCAGATACCTTTTTTCTTCCATTAAGATCCATTAATATTTCATAACCAGAATTTAAACCCGAATCCTCAATATCATCAAATTCAACAATAGTATTTAAAATTTCTGTTGTTTTAAGTATCTTGTCAATTTCATTTTGTTCTGCATTTACTATCTCAGTAATTTTATATGTATTATTCAATTTATTTAACTCATTATCTTTAGAATTCTCTTCTATATTCTCATAAAAAATATTAATGTTATTTTCATCATAAATATTATCCCATTCTGTTACTATTAGTCCTTGTTTTTTACTATTAAAATTAATTGCATATAAACCAGCACAAATTACAATTAAAATTACTAATAATATTATTCTTATTATTCCTTTTTTTTCTTTCATAAATTAACCTCCCAATTAAAATTCCCCCACTTATTATTAATTTACGTAAGATAATTAATAAAACAATTGAAATTCTGGAATAGTAATTTTACTTCCATCATATTTATGGTATGCCTCGTATATATCCTTTGCTTTATTGTAATTATCAGTAATTACATTTCTAGTATCAATATCTGTTGTTTCATTCATACCATCATAAGCTGCTTTTAAATTTATCATTCCTCTATCTATATTGGTATCCATTGATATATAATAAACACCAGCATTATTTAAAGTTAAAATATCACTTTTATCAACTGCATAAGCTGCTCTTATTTCTTTAATTCCCTCTTCTGTTTTTCCTTCATTTATATAAATTGTTCCAAGAGTTCTATGATATTTAGTCGAAGTTTCATCTAATTCTATACATTTTTTAAGTAATTCTATTGCTTTGTTTACATCATTATTTATATTGATTAAAGCCATATTATAATAAATATTAGCATCATTTGGCTTAACTAAAGATGCCAAGCTAAAATAACTATAAGCTTCATCTGAATTTGATTCAGTATTTTGATAATAATCTGCAACCTTAAGCATAATATTATAGTTAAATGGCTCTTTATATAAAGCAGTTCTAAAGTAAGGCTCTGCTACTTCACTTTTCTTTAACATAGCCATAATATCAGGAATTAATGATCCATAATTATCTGGATAATCCTTATTTTCTAAAATACTTCTTTTACAATATTCTAAAGCCTTCTTTCCATCGCCCTTTTCTAAATAATACCAAGCAGCTGTATGATAACCAATATATGTCTCATTTTTGTTTGATATGATTTCTTTAATTATTTTCTCTGTTTCTGTATCGTCGCCTTCATGTTGTTTTATTTTGGCAATAATGGTTTTGAATACTGTTTCTCCTACATCCTCATTTTCAATCTCATTTAATAGTTCTACTGCTTGTGGTGTAGTTGCTTCAAGCATAGAATAACATTTTATTAACCATATTTTATAGCATACCTCATCAGGATTTTTCTCATGTAATTCCATAATTTTAGATATAATATCATTACTATTATAGGCATTAATTTGAGCTATTACATCAAATACTTTTATTTCATCTTTATTTAGATACCAAGCTTCTTTTAATAATTCTAATCCCTTATCCCAATCATCAAGAAGCATATTCATTTTTGCATAAAGAGCTAAATCATAAGAAGATTCATTGTCATAAGGATAATTATTTACAATACCTTTAGCTTCTTCTTTTAAATTATTTACCATGTATATTGTAAACATCGTTCTTTGAAGTGCCTTATCATCAGGATCTTCACTAATAAAAAATTCACCATATTCAAGTGCCTTTTTATAATCTCCATTCATTAATGCTGTAAAAGCTACATAGTTTCCTAATTCAGCATCCTTATCAGCATATTTTTCCTTTCCTTCATTTAATATTAATGAATTTCGTATACTAACTATTTCTTCTAACATGGAATTTGATAATTCTGTTTGTCCCCTTACAGATTCAATTTCTGCTATTTTTACTTTATAAATAGGCCATTCTTCTTGTTTTTGTAAATCTTTATATTCTTGTATTGCTTTATCATATTCTCTTAAATAATAATAACTTTCAGCTTTATTTTGAGCTATATCTACTACTTGATTTGCTTGATTATCACTACTTTCACCCTTACATAAAAATATAAAAACTACTGCAAATAGCATAACTCCTACTATAGTTAAAACACTAGCTAATTCCTTATATTTATCACTTATAATTCTCCACTTACAAACGATTTTGTTAAATATTTTTTTTACTTTTCTAATAAAATTTAACATAATCCCTCCTAGTTTATACATTTAATTCTTACATTAATATCAATTTTACCATTGTTATTTTCAAAAATCCACAGAAAATAACAGTTAACTACAATATATAAAATGTAATTTTAATATTTAAGCTATGAAAATCAATTGGTTATAAATAAACTTTATGCTATACTTAATGACGTAGTTTATTTAATTTAGGTGGTGATTATCATAAATATAAAATCATTTATAAGTATCATAGCTGGAAAATTTACATTATTTCTTACTAAAAATATTTTAAATGGTGGAAGTACTTTTCCAGGAGCAGTAGCTTTAAAAATAGATAGAACGGTTTTAAACACAGTAGGAAAAGATTATAAAGTTATTTTGGTTACAGGTACAAATGGGAAAACTACAACTGTAAGTATGATCTCTAATATTTTAAAAACAAATGGCTTTGAGGTAATAACTAATAGTACTGGTGCAAACCTATTTAAAGGAATTGTATCTTGTTTTATTGATAATTATAGATTTTTTAAAAGCAATAAGGATAAATATGCCGTTATTGAAGTAGACGAAGCTAATTTAAAATATATTACAGAATATATTTCTCCTGAAATAATTACAATTACAAATCTTTTTAGAGATCAATTAGATAGATATGGAGAAGTTTATACTACTTTATTTAAAATTTTAGAAGGAATAAAGAAAGTTCCTACTTCAAAATTAATTCTTAATGGAGATGATTCATTATTTGGAAAATTGCCAATTAATAATAGTATTATATACTACGGCTTTAATAAATCTATTAATGACAATAATAAAATAGAAGTTAATGCAGATGCAAAGTTCTGTAAAGTTTGTAAAACTCCATATAAATATAATTTTATTACATACAATCATTTAGGAGATTTTTATTGTCCTAATTGTGGCTACAAACACCCAACTCTTAAGTACTTTGTTGAAGATATTGTTAACTTAACTCCTAATGAGTCAAATGTAATAATAAATGATACTAATATATTAATTAGTCAATCAGGTATTTATAATATTTATAATGGTCTTTGTGCCTTTTCCATATGTAGAGAACTTGGTGTATCAAAAGATGTTATAGCTAAATCACTTAGTAAGCAGGATAGTAGCTTTGGTAGACAAGAAGAAATAAACATTGATAATAAAAAATTAAAAATAATCCTTGTTAAAAATCCAGCAGGCTATAACCAAGCAATTGATACACTTTGCTTAAATAAAGAAAGTTTTTCAACTGTATTTATGCTAAATGATAATTACGCTGACGGTCAAGATGTTTCATGGATTTGGGATGTTGAATTTGAAAGACTTAATGAACTTGATTTAAAAGATATCTTTATTTCAGGAATAAGGTTATATGATATGGCGGTTAGACTTAAAACAGCTGGACTTGATGAAAATTCTTTTATTTTAGAAAAAGACTATGAAGAACTAACTAAAAAAATTATTAATAGCAGTACTGAAAGAATTTATGTATTAGCAACTTATACTGCAATGATAAATTATAGAAAATACTTATATTCAAAAGGATATATTAAAAATCTTTGGTAATTATGGAGGTGCTAAATGGAAATTAATATTTGCCACCTTTATCCTGACTTGTTAAATGTATATGGGGATATTGGAAATATACTAATATTAAAACATCGAGCAGAGGCAAGAGGAATAAAAGTTAATATAATTAATACTTCCATTGGTGAGAATTTAGAAGAAGACAATATTGACATAATTCTTTTAGGTGGAGGTCAAGATTACGAACAATCTATTGTTTCTCAAGATATAAAAGAAAATAAAAAAGAAGCATTACAAAATTATATTGAATCCTCTAAAGTGTTAATTGCAATTTGTGGTGGATACCAACTTCTCGGTAAATATTACCTTGCCCCTAATGGTGAAAAACTTGAAGGCTTAGGAATTCTAGATATTTATACAGAAGGCTATGAAAAAAGATTTATCGGAAATTCTATTATTTATAATGAAGAATTTGATGAAACTTATGTTGGTTTTGAAAATCATTCAGGAAGAACTTATATCTCTAATTATAAGCCTCTAGGCAAATGTATAATTGGAAACGGTAATAACGGATCAGATGGCTATGAAGGATGTATCTATAAAAATACCTATTGTACATATCTTCATGGTTCTCTTCTTTCAAAAAATCCTGAATTAGCCGATAGGTTTTTACTAAAGGCTCTAGAAAAAAAATATGGTGAAGGTGAAGTATTTTTAGAACCTCTTAACGATACTCTTGAACTAAATGCAAAAAAAGAAATTATTAATATGAATAAAAACAATTAATTAAGTTGACATATTTCTGACACATAATATATATATAATAAACTTGTAAAGTAAATAAAGTTTATTATTTACCCCTTATTTTATAATCATTTTACCCCCCTAAAATGATTTTCCCAAACATCATCCCCCTTAGATGTTTGGGAATTTTTTTATGTATATTTTGAAATTCCCATATATTCCCCACTCCTTTCATTTTAGTTCCATTATACTCTAAAAATTATTAAATCAGATCTTATTAATTGCTAAAATTTGTTTCTTCTTATTAATAAAATATGCTATAATTATTTGAGATAAAAATACATCGGTAATCAAATAAAAATAGTATCTGGGGGAATTGTTTTGAAAGAAATATGCGATAGAAAAAAATGTACTGGTTGTGGTGCTTGTGCAAATATTTGTCCAAAAGAATGTATAACGATGGAAAATAATGAGTTTGGTGAAATTTTTCCAGTTATCGATAACAGTAAATGTATAAATTGTAAATTATGCAAAGAAAACTGTCCATCAATTAATTTTATTAATCTAAATTACCCTATAAAAGCATATGCCATGTGGTCATCTGATGAAACAGTATATAATAACAGTGCATCTGGTGGTATTGCAACTGAATTATATCGATATGCATTAAAAAAGAATTGGTATATTGTCGGAACTCAATTAATGAATGACTTCAGTGTTAAATTTAATGTGTCTAATAATGACAAATATCTATCTACTTATAAAAACTCAAAATATACATTTAGCAATATGGAATATACCCCTAAATACATTTGTAAATTACTAAAAGATAACAATACTGTTTTATTTATTGGAACTGGCTGCCAAGTAGCAGCAATTAAACAATGTACTAAGAATATTAAGTCAGGGAAATTATATTTAGTTGATATTGTTTGCCATGGAATGCCTCCTGCCAATTATTTGCAAGAACATATTAAAGACATTCAGAAAAAGAAAAGAATACAAGTAGATACGTGTACCTTTAGGAATCCACAGTATGGAACAGATAAATTTATATTTTCCTTATTTAATCGAAAAGGTGAAACAGTGTATTCAAAAAAACCTAGATCAACTGACGTATATCAGTTAGGTTATCACTTTGCATTAATTTATCGCGAGAATTGCTATAATTGTTTTTATGCTTGCCCAGAAAGATCCGGTGACTTAACATTAAGTGACTATAAAGCAATAGGTAGTAAAGCACCTTGTGACTTTGAATACGGAAAAATTTCTTCTGTATTAGTCAATACAGAATGTGGAAATGAATTGATTAAAGGAATAATAGACGAAAATAGAGTTATTTATCATCAACGTCCTATTGAAGAGCCTATTTATGGAGATGCCCAACTTAGACATCCTTCTATCCCCCATCAAAAGAGAGATTACTTTTTACTACAATATAAAAAAGGAATTGGGTTTGAAAAAGCAGCAAAAAAAGCATTAAGGAAAGAAAGACTAGTATATGCAAGCCATTATCGTGAAACTAAACAATGGCTTAAACAAAGAATAAAAGCATTGTTGCCATAAAGTATTTTAAACGTGTATCTGAAAGCCTATAGTATATATATAATTACTAAATGATTTTCCCAAACATCATCCCCTTAGATGTTTGGGAATTTTTTATGTATACTTTAAGGTATTGTTCTAAAAAATTTATAATGTTATACTATATATGTTTTTAATTTTATTCTATTCCATAATTTAATGAATAGAAAATACATCAGATTGGGAGATTAGTTGTGACAAAAAAAAATATTTTTAAATCCTTTACTTTATCTTTAATTATTTTCTTAATAATGCCTTTAGCAGTAAGCATTAAAACTAATGCAAGTACAAACTTACCAGATATTATTTCTGAAGCAGCAATTGTTATGGATTATGACACTGGAGAAATAATATATGAAAAAAATGCTAATAACAAAATGTTTTTAGCAAGTACAACTAAACTTATGACTGCATTACTTTTCGCTGAAAATAAAAGTAAAACTGATACAATTACTTATACTGATTCTGCTAAAGCTCAACCTCCATATACTATGGATAGTGAACAAATGAAACCAAGTGGTAAATCAATGATGGTTGGCGATACCTTAGACGGAGATACTACAATGAAAGAACTGCTTCTTTTTTCAGCTAATGATGCTGCATATATGATAGCCGATTCTGTTTCAGGAAGTACAGAAGCTTTCGTTTCTTTAATGAATTCTAAAGCATCCGAATTTGGTTTAAATAATACTCATTTTGAAAATCCAAATGGATTACCTATAGATAATCAAGATGTAAATTATTCAACAGCTTATGAACTTGCAATAATAACTAAAAAAGCTTTTGAAAATGATTGGGTAAGAGAAACTCTACAGCTTTCTAAAAGTACAGTTATGCTTCCTAGAGATACAAGAATTAATTTAGAAAGTAGAAATACAGAACTTAATATTAATGGAAATATTGGTGGTAAAACTGGTGTTACAGATAATGCTGGAACTTGTTTTGCTGGAGTATATGAACGTAATGGTAGAAAACTTATTGGTGTTGTTTTAAAATGTGATAGAAACAGTAATACTAAGAGATTTGAAGATTTGAATAAAATGATGAATTATAGCTATCCTTTAGAAAAATCTATATATAAGGCAGCTGGAGAAGAAATTGACTCAGTAGAATTAAGCTATAAATTATTTGGATTTTTTGGACCTAGTAAAACAATTACTGCACCTGTAGTGCTTGATGAAAATGCTATGTTATACGATAACTCAATTAATAACTCAGAAGCAAGTATTAAATTAAATTCTACAAGTGAAGATGCATGGAAAGCAGCATCAGAAGGAAAGATTACTTTATCCTTATCTGTAAAACAATATTCAACAGAAATACAAGGAAAAATTAATTTATCTACATCAGATATTATTAAGGCAAATTTAGGTTTTTATATTGCTACAATTGCAATTATTATAGTAATTCTCATATTAATAACTTTTATAGTTAAAGTAATTAAAAATTCAAGTTCTAGAAATTCTAAAAAAAGACGTAAAAAAAGAAGATATTAATTAAATAGGAGTTGCCTCATAGGCAGCTCCTATTATTAAATTATTGTTTTATTTCTATAGTTTCACCATTGCTATATACTTTTATTTCTCCATCTACAGTTAAGTAAGGTTCTACATTATTATTACTAAGAACCTGCAGTAATTTATCATCAGGCATATTGCTTTTTGAACATGTAATAACTCCATATTTAGGTTCTATACTTTTAATTAATGTCCCACTTAATTTATTATATTCTCCATGATGAGGTATTTTAATAAAATCATATTTATCCATGTTTTCATCTAAAAACTCTTGAAGCCTTTCCTCCTCTGCATCACCTGCAAATAGAAATGATGTATTCCCATATTTTATTGTTACCATTATTGAATAATTATTTGAATCTTCATAATATCTTTTCTCCCCAGGAATAATATTAATTTCTGTTTCACCAATAAATAAAGTTTTTTTATTAAGTAATAATTCTACATTTGAATTATTATTTTCTTCAGCCTTAATTAGTTTTGTGTATTCTTCACTTTCTTTAGAATAATCAGCCTGAATAATGTTATCAATTTTTATATTATTAATAATATCACTAGCTCCCCCAATATGATCTTTATCCATATGAGTTAAAATTAAATAATCTAAATTATTTATGCCTTTAATTTTTTTACATATCTCTTCTCCATATTTATCTAAAGAAGTATCAATCATTATATACCTACCTTCAATGGATATTAATATACAATCAGACTTTCCTGTATTAAAAATTGTAACTTCCATTCCATTATATACCTCGTCTTCACTAATAGAGCATCCTGTAAGAATTAATGCTAACATAACTATAGAAATAATTATTTTTTTAATCATTTTTTCTCACCATAATTTCTTTACCTATTGCTATACATTTTGCATCTTGACCATGACCTATGCTCTTTGTTTTGACTATTGGAAGATTATCATTATTTATTGCTTTTTTTACTAAATCAACTACATTAATATCATAATTTTCCCTCTCCATTTCAGTAAATGTTCCAAGGATTATTCCATTAATATTACTAAATGCACCTATCTGCTTGTATTGTTCTAATGCTGTTGCTATTTTTGCAACATTTCCATTTAAGCTTTCAAGTAATAGAATTTTATTGTTAAAGTCTGGCATATACTTAGTACCAGCTAACTTTAAAAAGCATCTAATATTTCCTCCCACTACTTTTCCTGCCATTTCATTTCCTTGTATCCATTGAAAATCTAAATTAAATAAAGAACCATCATTATAAAAAAAAGTGTTTATAAAATTAGTAGTTTGTATTTTTTCAAATGACCCAATTAAATTTCGTAATTGATAGTTATAAGTTACAATATTAGCTTTAGAATTAATTGCATTTAAAATTACTGATAAATCACTATATCCAAAAAAGCCTTTAGGGTTTTCTGCTATTAATTTATAATCCAAATAATCTAATACTTCATTTGCTAAATCCCCTCCTGAAATATCAAAAATGACCTTTATAGATTTATCTGCAAAAAATCTGTTTATTTCTCCAGCTCTTTCTATTCCAGTTCCATTATATTCTGAATATTTCATATAGATATATTTACTTAATATAATATTCAACCCCATATTTTCAAGTTTATTAAATAAATATTCAAGTTTATCTTTCATATTAATATTAATACCATTTGAAGAAGCAACAATTCCTACACTATCACCCTTTGATAAATTATACATACTTACACCTCGCTTTTAACCATTATATCAAATTTTATTAAGACTATAACTGAAATTTCATCCTTTTCAATAATAAAAATATGATATAATTGTTCAAAGAAGAGTTACTAGGAGGCCAATAAATGAATAAAATTGATTTTAAAGGTAGTGTTATACTAAATCCAGTTCCTGTTGTATTAATTACAACTAGAAATAAAGAAGGAAAAGAAAATGTATTTACAGTGGCTTGGACAGGAACAATATGTACAAAACCCCCTATGTTATCTATATCTGTAAGACCTGAAAGACTATCTTATGAATATATAAAAGAAACAATGGAATTTGCAGTTAATCTTCCTACTGCCTCAATGACTAAAGCAGTAGACTATTGTGGTGTAAAAACAGGGAGAAAAAACAATAAAATTAAAGAAATGAATTTCACTATGAAAAAATGTACCAATATAAATGTTTCATATATTGATGAATGTCCAATCACAATAGAGTGTAAAGTTAATAAAATAATACCTCTTGGAACTCATGATTTAATTTTAGCTGAGGTTCTATGTTCGCATATAAACCAAAAACTTTTAGACAAAAACGGTAAAATTCACTTTGAAGAAGCTAACTTAATTAATTATTGTCATGGAGAATATTATCCTATGACAAAAAAAAGTATAGGATCCTTCGGTTATTCAGTTAGAAAGAAAAAAAATAAAAAATAAAAAATTTACACTTTTTTCTTGAAAAATATATCGTCATGCGATATAATCGAATTACGATATATCTTATGACGATATATTAGTATACTTATAAGGAGAATAAGTATGAAAATAAATACAAAACATAATCCATTAACTGAAGCCACTTTTTTTATACTTGTTTCATTAATCACTCCATTACATGGATATGGTATTATTAAAAAAACTTGTGAGCTTAGCAATAATCGTGTAAAGCTTGCTCCAGGAACACTCTATGGAGCTTTAAATTCATTAATTGAAAAAGAATATATTAAGATAGCTGAAAATAATATTCTTTCCAAAAAAAAGAAATATATAATAACTGAATTAGGGTTAAGTGCATTAAAAATCGAAATCCAGCGGTTACATGATTTATCCAAAATAGGTGATAACATACTTAAAGGGGAAATAGTATGAAAAAATAAAAAGAAGTATATTTAAAAAGCTATATTTAAATATTGAAAAAGAAGAGAAATGGCTGAATGAAATGGCTAAAACAGGACTTATTCTCTCTGAAATTAAAGATAATACTTATATTTTTGTAAGTTCAGAAGATAAAGCTTATGAGTATAAAATTGATTTTTTAAAAAATGGCATGACAAAAGAAGAAATAACTAATTACTTATCTTTCTTAGAAGAAATGAATATAGAAATAGTATATAGAAATATGAGATGGGTATACCTTCGTCGATTATCTACAGATTCAGCAGAACCTTTCGAAATTTATTCAGATATACAATCAAAAATTGATTACTACAAGGATTATAATATTATAAAATATATTTTTGCCTTTATATTTATTTTTTCAAGTTTAGATTTTTATCAACAAACAAATATAGTTATTTTACTTAACATTATAAAAATAGTATTTGGATTAATTTGTTTAATTTCTGCCTTATCAACGCAGAAAAAAATATTAAAATTAACTAAACTACAAAAAATTCATGAATAATTAATATGCCCTATAACTTAAAATAGTTTTATATAAAAATAATACTCTATACATTTCTCCAACATATGTATAGAGTATTATTTTTATATTAATCCTGCAAATATTCGATTACTATTTCCTCCAGGTTATTTTCTTTATTATTTTCGCATCTATAAATTATCTCTCCCGCTTTCATAATTGCAAAATAATCTGATACATTTTGACAGAAATTAATATCATGTGTGGCCAATAATATAGTTTTATTCTTCTTCTTAAATTCCAATATTATCTGCTGTAATTCATATGAACTTAAAACATCTAGCCCTGTTGTAGGTTCATCTAATATTAATAATGACGCATCAATAATATAGGTTGACAATAGCATTAATTTTTGCTTCATTCCTTTTGAATAGTTTCTAAATAAAATATCTTTACTATCATATAAATTAAACTTTTTTAAATACTCATCTATTTCTTCATCACTTTTTTTACTATTATATATATCCATAATATATTTTATATTTTCGCTTCCAGTAAGATAATCGTAAAAGATTGGATTATCAGGAATATATGCTATATTTCTTCTTGTATCTTTATCATATGGAATTGACAGTTTTTTACCGTCAAAAATAACTTCACCATCATTTTGATAAGATAAACCCATAATAATATTCAATAATGTAGTTTTCCCTACCCCACTTGGTCCTATTAAAGTAACAACTTTACCTTTTTTAATTTCCAAACTTACATTATTTAAGACCTGCTTATTTCCAAACTTTTTATTTATTTTTTTCACTTCTAAATAACTCATATGTTTCCCCTTTATTTTAATAATTGTATTATTACTAAAATTCCTACATTAATTAAAGTTGATGCTACAAATATTATTAACTTAAATATATTACAATTTATTTTATCCCCTTTAATCTCTTTATTTACAAATATTATAAACAATATAATCTGAATAGTTGAAATTATGAAATTAACAACTGGATTATTGATAAAACTCCCGGTGAATCCATAATACATTAATCTTCCTATTTTATTAACAATTGCTACAGAGTAAGACTTTAAATAAGTTAAAATTATTTTTTCTAAATTTGTTTCTAATTTACAAAAACGTGAAATTAAATAGTAAACTAGTGAGATAAAATAAAGCCCAAAAATAAATAACAAAGCAATGCTAATTCCTTGAATTATTGGCTCACCAGCAAATGAGAAGAAAAATTCATATATAGATTTTACAATTGAATCATCTAACTGATCTTTTATTTCATCATAAATGTCTATAAACTTATAATTTTCAATATATCTTTCAATGGAAATTATTACAATATTAATAATTATTACTAAATATGCTCCATATTTTTTTATTAACTTTAACACTTTAATCACCTGTTACTGCAAATTCATCGATACAGTCCCTTCTACAACTGCTGCTAGTATTATCAAAATTATCATAATTACAAAAACTAATAAATACTGATTAATTAACTTCTTAAAATCCACTTTTTCCTTCTTAACTAGTCTAATAATAAGATATACAGTCATTATTCCATAGGCAGTAGAAATAATTATAGTTGGAATTTCAAAAATGGCATGGGGAATAAGTCTAAGTAATGCTACTCTTAAGCCAAATTTTGTTGTTGCTACTCCTGCTGTTATTCCTAACAATACCCCATTATATATATTAGAAATTACTCCATATATGCCAAAAGTAATTATCCCAAGTACAATATTTAATAAACAAACTAAAAAATTATTTTTTAATATTGGTAAAAAACCTATCCTATTTAAGGTCATATCTTCAGACATATATGGAAATAATACATCATTCAAGTATATCCCAATAAAAAATGCAACTACAAATACAACAAATGAAATAATAATGGGTTTAATAATTAATTTATTCTTAAATGTATTTTTTAAATTCTCCATAAAACTTTTTTCCATCCCCCTGTAATAACAATATTGATATAATAAATATTACTGATAACCACAAAATGAAAAACAATCCAAAAATATATCCTTTTGAAATAACTTCACTAACTAGAACAATAATAAATATTAAATATGAATACATACTTTCCATTGCAATATACTTTAATGAATCAAAAATATTCATTTTATTCATACTAACATCAGTTGTTAAGTAATGAGTATTTATTGACATTGAATATATTTTTATATTCGCCGATGTATAACAAATAATTATCCATAAAGCTAAGAAATGAAGTACCTTGAAAATATTAAATCTAGTTGTACCTAATACAACAATTAATGGAGCTAAAATAAAAAGCTGTCTATAAAGAAATAGCATATTAACTTTATTAAGTAATATTTTTTTTATATTTATACCAGATTGAATATAGTTAATTATCATTTTTTCTTCAGAAGCTATAGGAAGAAAAGTTCTAATTATTTTATCACCATAACCTGTTATTGTCATTATTAAACATATTTCAATTATCTGAAAATCCACATTAATAGGATTAATCCATTGATATGCTGCAAGTAATAAAGCAATAAAAATAGAAAATCTTAATTTTCTACATATTTCGTTATATATATTCTTATTTCGGAAAATCGCATAGAATTCTTTTTTCAGTTTAATATTAAAATGAAATTTATTTATTATTCTATAAATATTAATTTTTTCATCCTTTATTTCCAAATTTTCAGTGCTTTTTTGATTTAAAATATAGAATTTATAAATATCCTCTAACCTATTTTTAATAAAACCTTGTAATATATAGATAGTAAAAATAGCTACTAATAAAAGTATCCAAAGATAATTTTTATTATAAATATTAAACATTTCACTATTAAGCTTTTTTAGTAAATAAATAACGTTTCCCATAGTAAATCCTTTTCCAATAATACTCTTGCACAAAAATACTGCCAATATTGATATTACTATTATAAAAATACTTTTAAAAATATTTCTCTTTTCCAATTTTATTTCTTTCCATTTATTTATCCATCTAATCCAACCTAACATTGAACTTAACACGCACAATAAGTTACTCAAAATTATGAATTTAATTAAGAAAAATAAATTTTGATTATCTAAAAAAGCATTAATAATAATTGGCAATAAAACAAGATTAACAATAACCATATGGAATAATAAGTATTTAAAGTTATTTACAAATAAAATAGTTTTAGGATTAGCTGGGTAAGATAATAAAATTTTATTATTAGTATTTTGACAATAACTTATAAAATTATCAAATTCAGTTGTCTCATAGCTTATTAACATTAAAATCAATAACAATATATTAAATAAACAATAATATTTTACCCCTGCAAATAATCCAGCTTTTAATATAAATATAGCAATTAAAATATATAAAACATAACCAGTGAATTTATGTATATTTAATTTGTTTACTTCTACATACTCTCTTATTGAAGCTAATAAAATATATTCATAAAACTTTTTATTTTTGGTTGCCATTTTTCCCCCCTATTATGTAAAATAATTCACCTTTCTTATATTAAGAAAGGTGAATTACCTTAATTAATAATTATTACCAGTTTGCCATTCTTACTTTAGTTACATATTTATTAACTAAGTACCAGCATCCTACGCTAATTGCTGTCATTACTAAGAAAGCAATTCCCCAGCCACAGGCTGCAGCAACAGCTGCTTTAACTGCACTTGATCCTGCTCCAGAACAAGCAGCCCAGAATATTATTCCAGCTATTGTTGTTGCAGTACCCATTCTTATTCCGAAAGTCGCAGATAATTTAAACATACTATATTCTCCTTTCTTAACAAAATTATCTTATATTTTACCAATGTGATAATCTATTAGCATCCCATTTGTATTTCTTAGCTATGTAAGATAATCCTATACCTATTAATGTTGCTGCAATACAAGCTCCAACCCCTGTACATGCTAACACTATTAATGCTTTTTTAGTTCCTAATCCAGCACACCAAATTATTGCTGATGCTAATGCTACAGCTGCTCCTCCAGTTATACCGAATGTTGTTGTAATGAATGATTTCATATTAGCACCTCCTAACTTTTATTTTTTTGAAATATCTTACCATTGAGTTAATTTGCTTTTAGTAACAAATCTGTTTACAAGATAGTTTATTCCAATAGAAAGAAGTGTTCCTAAAATAACAGCACACACTCCTGCACCTGCTACAACAGCTACTCTTTGCCAAGTAGAAAGTTTTACTAGATATAATACCCATCCAGCAACAGCTGAAGCAAGTGTAAATGATAACCCAAAAGAAGCTGATAAAAAACTTAACATATTAACCCCCCTTTCATAAACTTAAAATAGTTTTATATATAGAAACTTTAATTAAATAATTAAAGTAACTAACAAATTATTGAACCTGAAAATTACTATTTGGAATTTGATTAGTTAATTCAGTACTAATATTAGACAGATAATACCCTGCCAATGTAACTCCTATAGAGATAAATGCTAAAACTACAAATATCGTTACACTCTTCTTAATTGAAACACTAGAGACTACTGCTGCCCCTATAATTAACAAAATAAAACTCCAGAATGTAAATGGATTTATTGTCTTAATTAAAATTGAAGTAAGGCTTGTACTTATATTATTATTAGTTTTGTATACAATAATATTAATAATATTTAATAAAACATTAGGTAGAGAAGCAAAACAATAAACGGATAATATATTTTTATAAGTCATGCTTCCATTTAAAATAAATTTAAAACATGCAAAAATAATTAATGCCACTATTAATTGAGATATGATACTTCCAATACCACCAACAAATAAGCCATATAGAATTGATAGTTTATTAAGTACTGCTACACCATTCTCACCTAATTCTTTCATTGCATCTTCATTTCCAGTTACAATTGACATAGTAACTGACTGTAAAAAAGCTGCTGAAATAACTATTAATAACATTGGGATTAATACTTTGCTTTTTTCCTTATTTTCTTCAAAAAAAACCTTTGGATTAAAAATATAATCTGATATTTTTGAAAAAATAGTTTTCTTTCTTTCATTTGTTGTTGAATTAATTTCCATTAACTTACCCCCTAATTTTTATTTATATATTGCCTCTATAGGCTCCATTTTTGCTGCATTCATTGCTGGGATTATTCCAAATATCAAACCTACCATTACTGAAATTATTGATGATATTGCAAAATTTGATATACTTAGTACAGTTTTAAAAGGAAGAAATATATCTAAAATCTTTGAAAATCCAAATCCCACTAAAATCCCTATAAGTCCTCCTAATCCTGTAATTATAATTGCTTCGAACAAAAATTGACTTAATATGGTTTTAGCTCTAGCTCCTATAGCTCTCCTAATTCCGATTTCTCTTTTTCTTTCACTCACAGAAACATACATAATATTCATTACTCCAACTCCCCCAACAAACAATGAAATTCCTGAAATACAAGCTATAAAAATTGTTAGATAACTAATTATACTGTCAAAAGCTTTTGTAACTTGCTGTGAATCTTCTAAAATATACTCTCCTTCACCTATTAATTCTGGATGATTTAATTTTAAAATTTCATTAATTTCTTCAAATATTTCATTAGCATCTAAACCGGGCTTTAAGTAAAAATCAATACTAGTTATAGAATCATTTGTATCCATATTTTTTAAATTGTCTTTAGAAATATACGAATACCCTACAGAAAGGAGTCCTGAGCTATTACTATTAGAAATACCAATTACCTCATATATTTCTCCATTTAAATTAATTCCACTTCCTACAGCCTCATTTGAATTGCCAAAAAGTTCTTTCGCAGCATCTTTATTTAATACTATTACCCTTTTCCCGTAGTCATTATTGTTAATTTTTCTTCCATATTCAATATTTATCTCGTTATCCTCATAAGCGTCTAAATATATATAAGTACTTTTTTCAAAATATGAAATTTCAAAGAAAGAAAATATACCTCCAGTGTTGCTACTTGACTTAGATGCTGAATCAACCCCATTAACTTTTGATATGTCATCCACATCTGTCTGTTTAAAATACTCTATCAAATTCCCATCTTCGTAGTTTTTTGCACTAAAACTAATAGTATATTTATTAGAATTTGTTTCAGACATCATATTACTAACTTGTTGCTTCAATCCATCCCCAACAGAAACAATCGTAACAACTGAACTAATACCTATTATTATTCCAAACATAGTTAGAAATACCCTAACTTTTCTAGATTTTATGCTGTTAAATGCACTAATAATCAAATTAATAATCGACACTAATTTGTCACCTCTTTAATTTTTCCATCTATTATCTTAATTGTTTTTGTTGCATATTTTACTAAATCTTTGTCATGAGTAACCATAATAATTGTTTTGCCCTCTTTATTTAAGGAAGATAAAATCTCCATAATCTGTTTGCTATTTTCACTATCCAATGCTCCAGTTGGCTCATCAGCAAAAATAATATATGGATCATTAATTAGCGCTCTAGCAATTGCTGCTCTTTGTTGTTGCCCCCCAGACAACTCACTTGGCTTACTATTAATTTTGTCTTCTATACCTACAAGTTTTAAATATTTTTTTACTTTATTCTTTCTATCATTTTTCTTATGTTTATTTTGATATAAAAGTGGCAATTCAACATTTTGTCCAATTGATAAATTATCTATTAAATGAAACTGTTGAAAAATAAATCCCAAATACGCATTTCTTAGTCTTGCTCTTTCATCTTCACTGATATTAGTAATATCAACACCATTAAAAATATACTCGCCATTATTGAATTTATCTAGTAACCCTAAAGAATTCATCAAAGTAGTCTTTCCACTTCCCGACTTACCCATTATAGCTAAGAAATCTCCCTTTTCTATTTTGAAGTTAATGGAATTTAATACGTGTAATGCTTCTTTTCCAACATAGTAATATTTGTTAATGTTTCTCAGTTCAATTAAACTACTCATTTGTTTTGCCTGCCTTCAAATATTCTTCAATATTTTTTATTACTTTGTCATTTTCTGAGACTCCACTTAATACATAAAAATAACCATCTTTCTCTGATTTTTCACAGGTAATTTTTGATTTATTTACCTTTCCATCAACTTCTTTATATACGTAATATTCATTATTCTCATAAACTACAGCTTCTTCCGGAATTTCTATTTGTTCCTGTCTTTCCTTTATTATGCACTGCACGTGATATCCCTTTGATATTTCCTCAGTATTATCAAAATTCACTTCTACATCAAAATTATTTAAAGAATCAGTTTTAGATAATTCAACTTCTTTTTCACTTGGCAGATCACTAATAGATTTGATTACCCCAGAAAACACTTTGTTATTTGCTATTATTTTTATTTCCACGTCTTGTCCAACTGCAATTTTTTCTTTATTCTTTTCATCCACTTGACCCTTTATAACTAATTCATCACTATAAATAACCATATAAGGGCTGGTTATGTCATTATTATTAGATTGTAAATATACTGTTCCACTAACTGAAGCTTTTATTTCTTTATATTCTTTCTCAGATAGTTCACTAATTTTACTTTTAGTATTACTTATATTTTTTTGTGATTCTTTTATTTGAGAATTTAATGTATCAATTTGCTCTTCATAAGTTTTTATCTCATTTAGATAACCATCACTTATTGATTCATTCTTTAATTCATCTTCTTCTGAAGATTTGTTACTATTAATCTTTTTAATTTCATTTTTTGCTATCTTAATTTTATTATTTAATTTTTCTATACTTTCATTATTGTTACTTATTTCTACGTTATAAGTAACAATTTGATCATTATACTGTTCTATTTGTGTTTCTATTGTTTCATTTTTACACTTAAAAAGTACCTGTCCTTCATTAACATGATCTCTATCTGAAACATATGTCTCAACTATATTGTTGTATTGTGAATCTAAATATATATTACATATTTCTGAAGAATTGATAATCCCATTTATGTAAACCTTTTCAGAATTGAACAATTCTATATATTCTTTTGCAACACTTTCTGTTTTCCCTTTTTTATTAATAGTTAAAAATAATATCGTTGTCCCTAATATGGATATTATTAATAAGATACTAATTATTATCTTCTTATTCATTTTTCCCCCTTAACACTATTTATCAAGCTTAAGATGATTCTAATTCTTTCGATCTTAAAAATTGATAAAATTATATATTAATTACTCTTAAGTATCCTACCCCCATAATTTGAAATATTAATATTTATAGTTATTAATTACATATTATATTAATATAATATGTAATTATATTAATTTTGTCAATTATTTTTGTCATTTTTTTGTTAACTAATGTTAATTTTGTCATTTTGCTAGTTTATTATCACTATTTTAATCTTAAGTAATAAAAAAATAATTAACCTCCGGTTAATCCGAAGGTTAATTATTTTCTTTATAAATTAATTTCTATCTTTTTACCACTTTTTTTATATTGATAATACTTTATTCCTACCATATCAAGCATTTTTTTAGATGCAATTACTGAATCAGTTTCTGAATATTTATCTAAATAATATATTATTTCACTAATTCCACTTTGAATAATAGCTTTTGTACATTCATTACATGGAAATAATGTAGTATATATTCTAGCCCCTTTAAGAGAGCCTCCATTATTATTTAATATTGCATTAAGCTCAGCATGACATACATATAAATATTTTGACTCTAAAGGATTTCCTGTTTTGTCCCAAGGCATTTTATTATCTGCACATCCTATAGGCATACCGTTATATCCCATAGAAATAATTTTATTATCTTCATTTACAATACACGCTCCAACTTGGGTAGAAGCATCTTTACTTCTTTGGGCTGAAAGCAAAGCAATCCCCATAAAATATTCATCCCATTTTAAATAATCTTTTCTCATGTTAATAATCCTTTCATTTTATTTTTATATTTGATTTAAATATAGATTTCTTTTAAAATCCTCTTTCCATTAAAATATGTAAGTAAATAATAGAATCCATAAAAAATAAAAAACATTAAAACTATAAATAAAATATTGAATAAAGAAGATGTAGTAATATCTGAAGCAATAATATTAGAAATTGCTTTTATTCCAAAATAAGAATGGATTAAAGCTATAACTAAGGGTAATATATATTCCCATAAAGTTCTTAATAATATGGTTTTGTATATCATACCATAGTCTCCACCTAATTTTTTAATAATATTTATTTCATCTTTAGCGTCAACAAGATGAGTAAGTTGCTTTAAGGATAAAATAGCTGTTGATGTTAATAATAATATTATGCCAATATAAGCTGCTGTGTATGATACTACTACCCTTACAGAAGGCTCAAATAAATGTACTTCCTCTTTTGTAGTAAACAATACCTTTGTATTCCCTACCCTAATATGAGGTGTTATATTTTTATAAAAAACTTCATCTACTGATACCATATCCCTTTTATATTGTACATTTAAAAAGGAATTTAATACAGGCAAATCTTCCACTAAATAATCTGGAACTACTAAAGTTGCTATATTACTTCTTTGTAGTGAATTATAAGTAATAATATTGTATAACTCCTTTGAAGATGGATGCAATATTATACCATTAACTAATAATGGAGTATTCTCATATAATAATAATTCATTTTTACTATATGCATTACTTATATCACTAAATATTGCATATTCCTTATCCTTAAGTTCAATAGCTTCCTTACCATTCATTACTAATAATTTATTAAAATCTGAAACTTTCATTATTGGAACAGTATCCCCAATTATAAAATGATTATAATAAAATAATTTAACAGGATGAATTTTTTTATCCTTTATTTCATTTTCTCCTAAAAGATATCCATATGAAAAACCAGAATCATAAGTTTTATAATTTACTTCTGAATTGGAATAATCAGCTATATCTATTCCTCTATTTCTAAGAAACTCCTTTATATCAAGATCCCCCGGATACCAAATAAAATTATCATATTTTGATACATCATTCATTTCAACTTTAATTGCATTACTAATACCTATACCTGTAAAAAATATTATTATTGCTGCTGTTGAAAAAATACAAATAACAGCCATAATAAAATTATTATTATTTTTTTCATACTCTCTAAATAATACTATATTTAAATTCTTAAAATATACTTTTTTATTTTTATAAACAAGAGAAATTATCAATTTAGGTAAAGAATAAAAAAATAAACTTGTTCCAAAAATACCAAGACAAATTGATATTAAAGTTTGATTATCAATATATATTTTATCTATTATTAATAAATGATAACATGAAATTACTAAAGCAATACTGAATAGAAAAAGAAATATATTTATTTTACTATTATTATTTTTATCTTTCTTTCTATTCTTAATTAACTTAGTGAATCTAAGGTTTCCTATAAAAAAAATATTAAAAATAAAAGAAATAATATAAATTACTCCAAAACAAAGTAAAGTACTTATAAATG
>JAAYPK010000025.1 GCA_012519845.1 Clostridiales bacterium | reverse complement strand
ATCATTTTCTGTAAATAAAATCTTACTCATTAGCAACCTCCAATTATTGTTTTCATTATATAAAAAATACCTATAGACTTAAACACTTTTTTTATAAGTGTCTAGTCTATAGGTATCAGATTAAAAATGAATGCCCACTCTTTAAAAATGCTTAACCAAAACTTACTTAGTCAAAAATATAGCTTCCTGTAGTAAGTCTATAGTTACAGCCCTTATTATTATCCCATTTACCTTTGCCATCATTAAATGTTACATAAGCATAATCAAATATACCACAATCAATTGTATATTCATAATATCCTTCTAAAGTATCAGATTTTTGCATAATTACACCATTACCTGAAGTCCAACTTGTATTACCAATACAATAATGAATATATGGGTTGTAAAATCCTTTATATTTAATAGTTATCTTATTATCAGCAGAAGTATTAACTTTTGCTACTTTTGTATTATGGATTACATATTCCCCAGATGAAACATAATAATTTTTTCCACCTATACTGTCCCAGTTATTAGCTCCATTATTAAAACATAATGTAACATTTTCATTTTCTTCTTCTAATTCAATAGTATATTCATAATATCCATCAATAATATTACTTTTTATCATTTTGATTCCTGGTTTTTTTATCCAACTTCCATTACCTAACTTATAATAAATATATGGATTCTCTACGCCTTTATATATTATTTTACTTTGAAAGGATTCTTTATCCTTTATTGTATATTCCATAGTTTTATTTACCACATTTCCTAGGCTATCTATTACGTCTAACTCAATATTATACCTTCCAACTTCTTTTGCATTCCAAGTCATTTTATTACTTAAGGAAACTTGTACTTTTTCACCATTTACTTTAAATACATATATATATGGCCCTTTACCACCATTAGCTTTTGCACTAAAAGTTATATCTCTATTAACAGGTTGTACTAAAGGTTTATTACTTTCAAACTTTGATATATACAAATTAATATCACTTTCATCATATGAAATTAATGAATTTATATCTTCATCATATATCATTACTCCATTTACTTCAAAGCCTTTAACATTTCTAGCTGGAATTTGTGTAGTATTATCTCCGTTATTACTAAATAATACTAATGGATTTTCATATTCACTTGGAATTGTATAGCTATAAATATCACCATATTCATATTCCATCTGAACTCCTGGCCATTTTCCTAATTCATTTACTTTTCCATCTTTATTTTCATAAACATAAATATATGGTTTTGTCCAGCCGCTTGGCATATGAAGATATACTTTATTAACCTTTTCCTCATTTTTATTCTTAACTAAAATAGTTAATTCTTTTATATCATTTTCACCATTTTTAACCCAATTAGTTCCATCAAAAATTTCTTTTTCAAAAGTAACTTTAAGTGTATATGTTCCTTCTGCATTAATCGATTCCTTAGCACTAAAGGAATAATCATCAAAAACCTTATCTTCTGAACCTAAATTATAGGACACAGGTACATATCTATAATCTCCTATTTCATATTCAGTATCATCATAATATTTACCAGATGCTTCAATTTTCAATTCTTCATTTGTATAATATGCAACTATATTATTGTAAATATAATGATCTAGTTTAATTTGATTTTCTTGATTTTCTTGTTTTTCTATATTTCTAATTATTTTTCCTTCATTAATAAATTTGCCATTATTGATTATAGATCCATCATTAATTAATGTTCCTCTATTAATTATTGTTCCATTAAGGTTAATAACAGAATTATTAGTTAATATTACACCTTCATCAATTATTAAAGTATCCCCTTCAATAATTGATATATCATTATCAATTATTGTATCCTTTGTAATATGAGTTGTTTTATTAACAACACCTAAAACTTCTATTTCTAAGTTTGATTCAATATTATTTATACTATAAACACCATTTTCATCTGATTTAATTTCATTATTATTTACTATTACTTTAAAATTATCAGATTTTCTATAACCATTATTAATATCTATAGTAAAATCATAATTTCCACCATATTTTAAATAGCTATCATCCTTATTTACTTCATTTATTTTAAAACCTTCTTCATTATGTATAATTGCTTTATAATTATTTCTTCTATAGTATGCTTTTAACACTAAGGTACCATCGCCATTAATGTTACCTGATAATACATTAGAACCCCATTCTTTATTAAAAGTAAATCCCTTATATTCTTTTATATTTATCTTTGCATTAGTATCTGTAGTACCAGAAAGTATATCTGATTTATTTAATGAATACTCTCCATCCTTGAAATCTTCTAAATAATACTCTGAAATGTATTTAGTATCTTTATTAGCTTTATATTGTGAATACAAATCAATACTTGTTTCCGGCATTTTATTATAAACAAGTCCATCAATTGTGCTCCAATTAACAAATGTATAGCCTATTTTAGTTGGACTATCTGGATATACTATATCTTCATTTAATCCATAACATAAAGATTTAAATAAATTACCTTCATTATATAAATTTATCATTCCTTTAACTGTTATTTCCCCATCTACATTAACACTTTCATAATTGTTTAAATCTTCTGGAGTGTAAGTTAAAACAAACTTATTATTTCCTACATTTCCAACTGAAGTTGATAAATCATCATTAAATGTATATCCATCAGGTAATTTCATATCCTTTAATGTTTCACCATATAATGCATTTAACTTTATTTCATTAACTTCTGGAATTGCTTTTTTTATTGTCACTTCAAATGTTATTGTCGTTTCATTAATAAAGTTAACCTTATCTTTTGCAATTTCAGCTTTAATAACATAATTTCCAGCATTTACAGGTAACCCTGGGGTAAAATCACTGCCACCTTTTGTTACATATGAATAACTAATTTTACCTTTTGAATTAGTATTTATTGTGAAATCTTCTCCATTTTTAATTTCATTTCCATCAAAAACTATATCATCACTTGTATTTACAGAAGTTTCAGCATCTTTATATCTATTTGAAATATCTACATTTCCATTTACTTTATAAATCACAATTTTTCCTGATTTATAATTATAGATATAATCTTTATCCTTAATTAATTCTTTATCACCTATAGAAACTGTTATTTCTTCAGGTAAAACTGTTTCATTTTTAGAAGCTAATTTTCCTTCAAAATCTTCATTTGCAAAAACTGTTTGTCCATATAATAGATTTATATTTTCAATATTACAATGAACATTATACACTGCAAATTGAGGAAGAAATTTTTCATCGCTACTTCCTTGAACAAATTCTAAATAATCACTATTAGCTTTTACATTTTCTTTTAATATATCAAGTAAATTATTAGTACTTAAACCTTCACCACTAAGGAACCAAGAATTATTCTCTGAAGTAAAAGAATAAGCAACATTATTTAAATAATAAACTCCAGAATTATTCTCTGACTCATAAGAATAAGTATTATTAAGTGTTCCTCCTCTTCTTAAACCAATAAAATTATCACATGTTTTATATGACCCATTTATATTGATTTGACCATTATTGTAAGAATTAATAATTTTACAATAAGAATTACTGCTTCCAATAAGACTTCCAACATAAGGAATTCTACTGCAATTTACATATATATTACCTTTGTTAGCACTATTAGACAGTAATGTTATCCCTATTCCACTAATACCACCTATATATGCATTTTGATTGCCCCTTTTAGAATAACTAATTTCTCCATAATTCATACATTTATCTATACGACAACCATTTGAATTATTTGAAACCCAACCTCCAGATATACCACCAATATACGCTGTACTTCTATTACAATCAGAATAGACTTTTCCATAATTGTAACAGTTTATTATATTAGTCTTTTCAGATGGGGCAAGTTCGCCTACTATTCCACCAATTTTATAATTATAGGAAGCTAATGGATTACCACATACATTACCATAATTATAGCAATTTTTTATAGTAGTTTGAGCAGACCATCCAGAAATTCCTCCTACATATCCACCGTTAATATTTCCTTTGTAAACGCAATAATTAATGGTACTACCTGCTGCTGAACCAACTATTCCTCCATTTACAGTAAAACCATCCATATTACTTGTAGAATAGCAATTTTCAATTAAACTATTATTATAAATCTTTCCTACAATAGAACCTGAATCATAGCCTCCATATTGATAAGATTCCTCAATTCCTAAATCTCTAATTGTACCTTCATCTAATGTTCCAAATAAGCTTTGATAAGATGTACTACGTTTTATATCCACCATATAAAGACCTTTTATACAGTGATTATTACCTTCAAATACTCCTTTAAACATATTATTATAATTTCCTATAGGAGTCCACTTATTAAGTCCTACAGTATCTTTTCCCCAGCTTTCCCAATCAACTGTGTTATTTAATTGTATATTATTCATTAAATAAATAGTTTTACCTTTAAAGGAATCTGTACCATTATTAACAATTGTGGCCAAGCCAGCTAATTCTTCCGCAGTACTTATATAAAATTCTGTCGCATCATGTTTGTTATCATACCATTTAGTATCTGTAGACCCACTCCACACACCACCTGTTTCTGCTGCCGAAACCGTTTCACTACCAAATCCATTAATTTGCAGTAAAGATACCATCATTAAAATAATTAGTCCTAGCGAACATTTTTTTTAATCTCAATTCTCATTTTCATCCCCCGTTTTTTATACATTTTTATCAGTTTTTCACTAATTATTTTATTATATTATTACTTTTTATGATTTTTTCATTTTGACTCATTACAAAGATTCTTTGATTTATATATTGTTATTCCTATTTTAATAATAAAACATAACACAATAAGAATCAGAATAATATTAGGCAAAGTATTAGTATACCATTGTGTTGCAGATTCTACATTATTATAAATACTACCTTGTTTGTATTGTAAAACATTCTTAACAAAGTTAGGATTGAAAACTGGTAATACTTTAAATAACATAAAGGATAAAACAAATTCTACAACACTAAATCCAATTGTTATAAAGGTTATTTTTTTTGTATAAACGCCTGCAATTATTTTGAATAAATTTTCAATAAATTCGGCCAATAAAATACATAATGCTATATTTCGAATTTCAGTCCAATATTCATAATTTAAAAAAGGTATGAAGTTAGTTTTAACACTTCCATCATAAAAATATATTCCCAATATGTCAGGACTAAAAATCAAAATACAAGCCACTATAATAGATACCACAATACGGATTATACACTGATTAATTTGCACTCTATTTCTACTATTAGGAATTGAAATTGCACTTAATTTTTCTGCTGTCCAAGCTTCTTTATTTCTTTTATTTGCTTTTTTATTTTTAATAAGTGCAAATATAATGGTCAAAAGAATAACTGTCAAAAAACAACCCGAAAAAGCATATTCAAAAAATAAAATGAAAAATGTGGTGAAAAAATCCACATAAAACTTAGTCTCTAGAATTGTATTAGAAATATTACTATTAATTGTTTTAAACAAAGCTAACATAACAGCAAAAATTATTGTGCAAGATATGGTTACTTTTAGAAATGTAATATATTGTTCCAAATGTTCATTACTAATAAATTTGCTATTATTACCAATATACCTTTTAGCATATTCTGCAGGATCACCTAATTTATTCAACACATCCATAACATTTTTTCATCATATTCACACATGTCTAATACTTTATTTCTTAACTCATCTTCACATTTTTTACGTTTACTTTTTGGTATTCTTCGTACTACTTCATAAATGTATCGTTCTATATATACATTTTTCATTAAAATTGCTGGTTGTAAAACTCTTTGATCTGATAAAGATTCATTACTGCCATAAAAAATAATATCACTCAGTTTATACCCTAGAGTTCTATTGGCAATATCAAATATTTTTCTTGCCTCAGGATAATTGTCATATAGTGATTTTCTCATTCCTATATACTCTACGCCTTCTCCCGGAAACAATATACAAATATCATTCATTATCAACGTTCTCCTATTAATAATTACTATTTATTTTCTATAGATTTTTCATTTCCTTGATTATTATAACAAATTTACCGATTTTATGTCAATTTGTATGACCATAACTTGACTAAAAAAAATTTCATGATCTATGTAATACTTCTAAATTTTACAATAATTTTTTAGATAACAAAAGGGCTAAATGCTATTGCATTTAGCCCTTTTGTTAACAATCTATATTCTCAGTCAATAAAGCTTTTATATTAAATTCTCTTTAAAATAACTTCTTATTTTAATTTTAATATTAAGTCCTCTTTTATATATTCTGACTTAGAAAATCCTTTTTTGAAATCAATATATCGTATTTGCTTATACTTATCACCATTCATTTCATAGTCTAAAATATCTATTTTATCCCCTTTGAATATTAATGGTTCTTTTTGCCCTTTTAGTATTACTTTAACTTCCATACTGCCTCCGATTATTTATCATGTATTTATATATTATCAATAAAAAGAAGTTATTACAAATCCAATTATAAAATAACTAGATTGCAATAACTCCTTTTGTTGTTTCTCATTTATTGACCAATAAAGAGTTAAATCACCTTACAACAATGGCGATAAAGATATCCTAAAAGATATTCTTAAGGGATACCTTCAATATTAGTATGATTCATTTAAAAATTTTTATTCATTATTTTATTTACCAGATGTAGGTAAAAACGGAATTAAACTGTTTGCTACTCCACTTATTGGCATTGTTTGAATGTATATTTTACCGGGTCCAGTTACCTTAGTATTAAATAATCCTTCACCACCTAAAAACTTATTTTTAAGTCCTGGTACTGATTGGATTTCCATAGTGCATGTACTACTCATAGCTGCCAAGTATCCTGTATCAATTATCATAGATTCTCCAGCTGCTAAATCATAATTCATTATTTCACCGTCAAATTCTATAAAAGCAGTTCCATTACCTGAAAGCTTTTGCATAATAAAGCCTTCTCCACCAAAGAATCCTGATCCTAATCTTTTCTGAAAGAATATAGATAATTCAACTCCCATTTCAGAAGCTAAGAAACCAGATTTCTGGACTATTATCTCATTTCCTGGAGATATTTCAAAAGGTAATATTGTTCCAGGAAAACTTGATGCAAATGATATTAATCCTGGGTTTCCTACAGCAGTATATATGTTTTGAAATAAAGCTTCTCCAGAAAACATCCTTCCTAAAGCCTTACCAATACCACCACCTTTAGTTTCCATTTTCATATTTGGACTCATCCAACTCATAGCACCTTTTTCAGTTATCATACTTTCATTTGGATCTAAATTACAAATTACAACTGGAAATGGTGTTCCCTTAATTTCGTATCTCATATTAAACCTCCCTATTTTACTACAATTTTATTTTATACTATTTTTTTTATATTCACTAATCATATTAGCAATGTTTTCTAAATATTCATATCTTTCATATTTATTAAGTAATTCTTCCTCAAGAGATTCTTTTTCCTCACTTAATTCCTGAAGTTTGCTATAACTAGTAGCATTTTTAACCATTTCTTCTTCTAATTCTTGAATTTTATTTTCTATATTTTCTATTACCCCTTGAATCTCATCATATTCTTTAGCTTCTTTAAATGTAAATTTAGGTTTTGTGCTTTTCTCCTTTACTCTGTTAGGCAGCTTTTTTTCCTTTGGCTTTTCTTTTTCTTTTAATTCCTCTTCAACTTCTTTTATTAGCTTGTAATCACTAAAATTACCATTATATTTTTTTATTAATCCGTTACCTTCATAAGAAAATATTTTATTACATATTCTATCTAAAAAATATCTATCATGGGAAACAACTACTACAACTCCTATAAAACTATCTAAGAAATCTTCTAATATTGTTAAAGTATTAATGTCCAAATCATTAGTTGGCTCATCTAAAAGTAATACGTTAGGTGACTCCATTAATACTCTAAGCAAATATAATCTTCTTTTTTCTCCTCCAGAAAGCTTTTCTATTTTAGTATATTGCATTGTACCATCAAATAAAAATCTTTCACACATTGTTGAAGCAGAGATTTTACTTCCATCTTGAACTTCTATATATTCTCCACCTTCTTTTATGTAATCAATTGCCTTCATATTATTATCAAGTTCATCATTATCTTGAGAAAAACAAGCTATTTTTACTGTTTCGCCAATTTCGATACTCCCTGTATAGTCTTTTATTTTATCTTGCAAAATATTAATTAATGTGGTTTTTCCTGACCCATTAGGACCGATTATTCCTATTCTATCATCCTTTGTAAAAATATAATTAAAATCAGAAATAATAGTTTTTTCATCATATTTCTTACTTAACTCATTTATTTCTATAATCTTCTTTCCTAATCTTCTACCTACAAAAGAAATATCAATATCAGTTTCTCTTTTAATAAATTTTTGATTTACTAATTCATTAAAACGATCAAGCCTAGCTTTTTGTTTTGTACTTCTTGCTTTAGCTCCTCTTCTAACCCACTTTAATTCTTTTCTAATTAATGATTGACGTTTTTCTTCATTTGCAGCCTCATTTTCTATTCTTTCAGCTTTCTTTTCTAAATAAGAAGTATAATTACCTTCATAAGCATATAATTTGCCATTATCTAATTCTATCATTCTATTAGTTACTCGATCTAAAAAATACCTATCATGAGTAATCATTAATAATGCACCTTTACGTTGATTTAGATAATTTTCAAGCCACTCTATAGATTCTGAATCTAAATGGTTTGTTGGCTCATCTAATATTAATAAATCACAAGGTGAAATTAATGCTGCAGCTAAGGCCACTCTTTTTAATTGTCCTCCTGATAAATTACTTATTTTTTCTTCATAATTTGTAATTCCAAGCTTATTTAATATACTTTTGGCTTCTATTTCTAAATCCCATAAAGATAAATTGTCAATTTCCATTTGAAGCCTAATGATTTTATTGTTTAATTCTTCAGAAGTATTTCCATTATTAGCTTGGGCTATAGCTTCTTCATAATCCATTAATAGCTTCATATCTTTAGTATCTCCCCTAAAGATCTCCTTAATTACTGTTGAATCTTTATTAAAGTTTTGACTTTGTGGAAGATATTCTATTCTTACATCTCTTCCTTTTGTTATGGTACCTTCAAAAAATTCATCTTTACCTGCTATTATTTTTAATAAAGTAGATTTACCAGCTCCATTAATACCTATTATACCTATTTTATCTCCATCATTTATTCCAAGTGAAACATTATCTAATAATTGTTTTTCACTATAACTTTTGCTTATATTCTCTAAGGTGACTAAATTCATTTTATTTCTCCATTCCTATGTATTCAGTTTAATGTTAACAAAAAGCATTTATCATTTCAAGGAAGATATAATAATAGAAATTTAACCTATATTTAATTAGTATTTTATCTATGTATATTAAAATATTAATATATGTTTTTAGGAGATGATAATTTGATATATTTTTTCATATCTTTTATGGCTACAGTTTTAGGTGCTATTGCAGGTCTTGGAGGTGGTATAATTATAAAACCTTTAATGGATTTGCTTTCAACTTATAATGCAAGCACCATTGGATTATTATCTTCTATATGTGTATTGATAATGTCAATTATTTCCTTATTTAAAAATATTTCTTCTAACTTTGAATATAGTTATATGAATATTGCATTATTAAGTATAGGTTCTCTTTTAGGAGGCTATATCGGTAACTATATTTTATATTATCTTACCTTTTCTCTTGATGATAACACTATTAAATTAATTCAAAACATCCTATTAATTATTCAACTTATTTTTGTTCTACTATATATGAATATTATGAGAAAAAGTCTTTCTTTTAATGTAAATAATAAAATTTTTATACTTTTTATTGGCTTATTTTTAGGAACTATATCTACTTTTCTTGGTATTGGTGGTGGTCCTATTAATTTAGCTATTTTTTGTTTATTTTTCTCAATGGAAATAAAAGATGCAACTATAAACTCAATAGCAATTGTGCTTTCATCACAATTATCTAAATTATTTATAGTTGCAGTTTCTGAAAATATATTTAATTATGACTTACATATTATATTTTTTATGCTTCCTGGGGCAATTTTAGGTGGATATATAGGATCCTGGCTTAATAAAATTATTAATTCAAAATCTATATTAAATATTTATAATTTATCTTTATTATTTGTTATTTTTATTACCTCTATTAATATATTTAATTATTTCCCATCCTAATTACAGTAGCTGAAATTTCTCTTCCTTTATGGTTAAGGCTATTTACTGGTAAAGTATTTCAAGATATCTTGTATATGTAAATAGCGATGTTGTTAAATTATTCTGTTGATTCTCTGAAATGCTACTTCCTTTGTTATTTCTTTTGATTCTTTATTTATTAGTATTTTATATATGGTAGGACATCCTTCTTCTCGCCATTTTCTCATATATGTCCCATTAGCTTCAGTAATATAATAATATCTTTCATCATAATCATCAGAAAATTCTAAGAAGTAATTTATAGATTTTTCATCTATTTCAAATTTTTCTTTATTAAGATTATTGAAAATAGGCTGAAAGAATCTTATAGGAATAACATAATTATATTTTCCTTTAAGACTTTTACCTTCCATTATTGCTCTTTTAATAAAAGGTAACTCTAGTATTTCTTTTTCACTTAAACTTAATTTAAAAATAGGCTCACATCTCTTATTTTTTTCTAATAATATTTTTATCATTACGTACCTCATAAAAATTAGTATATTTATTATTATATTGTACACCCTAAATAATGTAATTAACAATTAGGAGAATAAAAATGAAATTAACTTTAGATTACAATAATAATATAGAAATGTTAAAAAGTAAAATAGGAAAAGGTAAAAGCTATGATGTAATAAATAGAAATGTAAAATTTGGCAATAAAAATGCTTCTTTATTTTTTATCGATGGTTTTGTAAAAGATGAATCACTACAGAACTTAATTCAAACTCTTTCTGTATTTAAGAGTCAGGATGTTAGTAATGCTAAGACAGCAAAAGATATAATACTTACTTCTATTCAAGCTATCGAAGTAAGCGAAGAATATGATGTAAATAATATACTTAAAGCTGTTTTATCTGGGCAAACAGCTATGATTGTAGAAGGTATAGAAGCATGTATATTAATTGATTATAGAACCTATCCTTCTAGAGGTCCTGAAGAACCTGATAAAGAAAGAACTTTACGTGGTTCTAGAGATGGCTTTGTAGAAACAATAGTATTTAATAGTGCTTTAATACGTCGTAGAATAAGAGATCCTGATTTAATCTTTGAAATGATTACTGTTGGGAAACAATCTAAAACTGATGTTGCTATAGCATACATTGAAAATAGAGTGGAGAAAAAAGCCTTAAATCTTATTAAGGAACATTTAAATAAAATAGAGGTTGATTCTTTAACTTTAGGAAATCAAAGTCTAATAGAATGTTTAAATAAAAAATATTGGTATAATCCAATGCCTAAGGTTAGATTTACAGAAAGACCTGATGTTACCTCATCACACCTTTTAGAAGGTAAAATTGTATTACTAGTTGATAATAACCCTTATGCCATGTTGCTTCCTACTAGTATTTTTGATTTTCTTCAGGATGTTGATGATTATTATTCCCCTATTATTACAGGTAATTATTTAAGGTTTCTAAGAAATATAATTTTATTAATCACTTTATTCATTACACCTATTTATTTATTAATGATTCAGAACCCTGATTCCTTGCCGGAAGCACTTAAATTCTTACTTCCTTCAGAGCCATATAATGTACCGGTTTTATTACAGTTTTTTATATTAGAATTTGCTATTGATGGCTTACGGCTTGCCTCATTAAATACTCCAACTTCCTTAAGTATGTCATTGTCAGTAGTTGGTGCATTAATATTAGGAGAATATACTGTTTCAGCAGGATGGTTTATACCACAAACTATTCTTTATATGGCAGTAGTTGCTTTAGCAAGCTTTACACAAAAATCCATAGAATTATCCTATGGAATTAAGTTCTTTAGAATGTTCTTACTTATAACCACTGCACTTTTTGATGGAATAGGATTAATTATAGGAAGTATATTATGCTTTTTAATGCTATGCTTTACAAAAACCTTTACAGGTGAACCATACTTGTACCCTTTAATTCCTTTTAATTTAAAAGACTTAATTCATGTATTATTTAGAACTAAAAAAAAGAGTGATTAAAATAATCTGATACCTATGTCAAGGACATTATAAAAAAAGGATTAAGCACAAAGAAGATGATTTCTGT
>JAAYPK010000024.1 GCA_012519845.1 Clostridiales bacterium | reverse complement strand
GATAAACAATCACCACAAAATGTTGGAACATCATTAAAATTAAGTGCAGAAGCAACAGGACAAGGAACATTACAATATAGATTTGTAGCATATAGTGGAACATATAAAGAAGTAATAAAGGATTTTAGTACAAGTTCTTTAGTATCATGGACACCAAAGAAAGCAGGAACTTATAATATATACTTTGTAGCAAAGGATTCAACAGGAAAAACAGTACAAAAGGTTATTAATAACTATGTAGTTAAATCTGCACAGGTAGCATTAAATATGACATCATATAGTGTGGATAAACAATCACCACAAAATGTTGGAACATCATTAAAATTAAGTGCAGAAGCAACAGGACAAGGAACATTACAATATAGATTTGTAGCATATAGTGGAGATTATCAAGAGGTTATTAAAGATTTTAGTACAAGTTCTACAGTAGCATGGACACCAAAGAAAGCGGGAACCTATAATATATACTTTGTAGCAAAGGATTCAACAGGAAAAACAGTTCAAAAGGTTATTAATAGTTATGTAATTTCTGAAAGTAAAAAGATTTCATTAAATAACATAAATACAAATATTAATTCACCGCAAGATCCAAATAAAAATATAACAATAATTGCAGAAGCATCTGGTAATGGAGTACTTTCATATAGATTTTGGGAATATAATACAGATGGAAATTGGAAGATAATTAAAAATTACTCTAATTCGAATATAGCATTTTGGACTCCTAATGAAGGAGGAAATTATGTAATTATGGTTGAAGTAAAGGATGAACAAGGGAATACTGACTATAAACATATTTCATATAAAATAAATGATAAAGCAACAAGTTTTGATGAAAGTAATGGAAAGATAGTTTATTCTGGAACATGGAATATGACAACTAATTCCAACCATAATAATGGCAGTATTAAGTATACTAAATCATTAGGAGCCAAAACATCATTTAAATTTAGCGGAACAGGAATTAGAATTATAGCTCCGACTAATAATGATAGAGGTATTGCTAAAGTTACAGTTGATGGAGTAGTTTACTCAGTAGATATGTATAGTCAAACATATAAATATAAACAAAATGTATTTGAAAATTTAGGATTATCTAAGGATAAGACTCATACTATTACAATTGAATGTATGGGAATAAAAAGTGGAGTATCTTTTGGGAATATAATCTCATTAGATTCTTTTGAAGTATTAAATGGTAATATAATATAAATTGAAAGTATGTAGGACAAATTATTAAAGGTTCTACATACTTTTTCTTAAGAACAAACAATTTACACCAAATATTTCATTTAAATTTAAATTATATTAAATTAATATAGAGTATGATAAATATTAATAAAATATAAATAAATTATAAATAAACGTTCAAAAATCCATTGAAAACGATACAATAATAATTTATAATTATAGGAGAAAATAGAATAAAATAGGGGGAAGGAAAATGAAAAAGATTTCAAAAAGGCTTGTTAGTTTAATTACGGCTGCAGTAGTTACCTCTGGATTTTTAGGGACAAGTAGTACAGAAGCTGCAACTGTAATTAATAGTGGTACAGATATACAGCAGACTTTAGAACAAATAGGATTGTCAGAAGCTGTAGGAGGAAAGTATGGAACTAATACGAAAGGTGTAGGTAAAGAGAAAACCATTACAATTGATGGAAGTTTTTCTGATTGGTCGGAAGACATGTTAATAGCACAAGGTGTTGCTAATGATGAACCACGTGCATTTAGAGGAGCACATGAATATCCAGTATATGATGATTATGCATTATATGCAGCTTGGGATAATGATAATTTATATATTGGATGGCAAATTGCAAATCCTAACGATAAAGTTTGTGGAGAAAATGGGGTAGGAACAAATGAAGCAAAACCATATAATGCAGATCAACCTCAAATAATTGGTCTTGATATAGATCCAAATAAAAGTGCAACAACAGAAATTTCCACTGGTAAATATGTTTGGGAAAGAACCTTGGATTTTAAAAATGGAGTAGATACAGCATTATACTTTTCTACTAAACCCGGTGTTGGAACACCTGGATTTTTTATACCTAATTCAGAAGGAAGATTTTCCTATGATCCAGAGTATTGTTTGAATTTTAAAACTTTAGGTATTAAATATGCATATGCAGATGGATTTTTACCTTCAAGTATGATAGGAATAAATGGTATAGCAAATTTGGGAATTGATGCATTGTATAGTGAAAGTTCTCCATGGGAGGATTTACTACAATTAGGGCATAATAAAGCATTAGATACATTTTATGAAATGTCAATTCCATTAAAATCATTAGGAATTGATAAAGATTATTTAGTTAATAATGGAATAGGTGTTTTTCATGCATCAATTTATGGATCATCTCCAGTAAGTTCTTTACCACATGATAAATGTGTATTAGATAATGCATTAGAAGCCTATAGTCAAGATTCATCAACATCTATGGAAAAGGAGGATCTTGATGAATTTACAGTACCATGTGCAAGAGTTGGTAAAGATTCTGGTGGAATAATAATAACAAATCCTAAGATCTCAAATGTTACATCAGATTTAACATCACCACAAAAATTAGGAAAAACTATTACTTTTAATTCAACTGCTTCAGGTGGAACTGGTTCTTTAAAGTATCAATATGAAGTAAATGGGGATGTTAAGAAGTCATTTAGTACTTCATCAAAATTTGAATGGACTCCTACAAAAGCTGGAAATTATGAAATAGTTGCTACTGTAAAGGACGACAATGGAAAGACTGACACTAAAACTGTTAATTATGTAATAGAAGATGATATACATAAAGAAGTTAAAATTAATAGTTTTGATGCAAGTAAAACTTCTCCTCAAAAAGTTGGTACAAGTATTAAATTAACTGCGGATGCAGAAGGTGAAGGAACAATACAATATAGATTTACTGCTACTTCAGAAAATGGCACAGAAGTATTGAAAAGCTATTCTAGTACTAATTATGTAACTTGGTATCCTGAAGAAAAAGGTGATTATGTATTAACAGTAATTGCAAAAGATTCCAATGGGAATACTGATAGCAAAACTATGAATTATAGAATTGCTGATGATTCTAAAACTTTAGTGATTAATGATATAACTACAAGTAAATATTCACCTCAAAAATTAGGTAGTTCAATACAATTAAGAACTTATGCAGAAGGTGAAGGAACTCTTTCTTATAAATTTGTTGCACAAAGTGGAAGTTATCAGGAAGTAATTAAAGATTTCAGTACAAGCTCATCAGTAACATGGACACCTGAAAAAGCAGGAATTTACACTATTTATTTTATAGTTAAGGATTCTTCAGGTAATGAAAAACAAGAAATAATTACTGGTTATGAAATTGAAAAAGGACAAGCATCATTAAATATCACATCATATAATGCAGATAAACAATCGCCACAAAATGTAGGAACAGCAATTAAATTATCAGCATCAGCAACAGGAGAAGGAACAGTACAATATAGATTTGTAGCATATAGTGGAACATATAGTGAAGTAATAAAGGATTTCAGTACAAGTTCTTCAG
>JAAYPK010000023.1 GCA_012519845.1 Clostridiales bacterium | reverse complement strand
TACAACAACTACAGATATAAATGGAGTCAAAAAAAGATGACTCCTGTTCAATACAGAAATCATCTTCTTTGTGCTTAATCCTTTTTTTATAGTGTCCTTGACATAGGTATCAGATTATTTTGTCCACTCTTTTTATAAGTTTTAATTATGGAAATAACATAATTAAAATGTAAAAGATACGTAAATTTTAAGAATAATAACATCGCAAATATTGAAACTGAATTTCCAATAATGTAAACTAATACAAGTAAAGTAAATATATCATATTAAAGTAATTTTTACTGAGGGATAAAAGATGAAGAAGGTTAAAAGAATTATAGAATTACAAAGTGAACTAGATAAGTATAAGCTGGGCAAATTCTGTAAGTTAAGTGTTGAAGGTAGTGGAATTTTATATCATGTGGAAGTAAATTATTGTCCAGCTTTATCATCTTGGAGGAATTACCCATCCACATATGCAACCTACTTATTATCTAATTGCACATAATGATTTTAAACCTATTTAGAGAGGAAGAGCAAATTTGATAAAAAAAAAATTTGATAAAAATAATAATTCTATTAATAATCATGTACGTTATAGATTTTATAATTGCACCAAATATTTTTAAGAGTCAATATCCTAATAATGACGGAGCAGCGCTTATATATTATGGTTCAATAATTGGAAGTGCAATTATTGGAATGTTTATGATATCAAATTTCTTAGGATATTGGATAATAGGCGATATTATATATTGTTTATTAATATATCTAAATCATCCGAAAGGGATTTATGGAATTGGAATGAGTGGAATTTTTGATAGAAAATATAGAGAGGATACTGTCTTATTCCATATATTTATTCAATTTGCTATTTTATTAATTATACAGATAATCATAAGTGTGTTAGTAAAACTTATAAAATTTATAAAAAATAATAATTAAAATAAGGAGGATAGCTCATGATTAAAAGTAAAATATGAGCTACCTTCCTTAGTATTAAATTTAGTATTCTTAATGAAATCAAACATAAATCACAAGCTAAGGTTCAGAAAAATTATTTTATTAAAATATAATAAAATTTAATATATTCAAAGATATTTACCAATATGGCCTTTTGTAAACGAAAACACTGGAGAATTAGTTATTTTACATAATTCCTTTATAGACCTATAATTCAAATAATTTGTAATTATAAAATAAATTATTATTAAATTTTCGGGGGAAAAAATGTTTAAAAAATTACAATCTATTTTTATTGGAAAAGCACTTAGGTCAAATGAATTAACAAATGAAAAATATAGTGTATTCTGGGGGTTACCAATTCTTTCTAGTGATGCAATATCATCTGTAGCCTATGCAAGTGAAGAGATATTAAGAGTATTAGTTCCAGTCTTAGCATTAGGGGCGTACAAGCCATTACTATTTATTGCTTTAGGAATAGTAGCATTACTTGGAATTCTTGTTTTCTCATACAGGCAAACTATTGATAACTATCCACATGGTGGAGGATCTTACATAGTTGCTACTGATAATATAGGAAGAATACCAGGTTTAATAGCGGCTGCATCATTAACAATTGATTATGTATTAACTATTGCAGTAAGTACATGTGCAGGAACTGCAGCTATTACATCAGCCTTTCCTAATCTACTAGAATATAAAGTAATAATTACTGTTTGTATTATTGCATTTTTAACAATTGGAAACTTAAGAGGTATGAAAGATTCCTCAAAAGCATTTGGAGTTCCAACTTATTTGTTTATAATTTCTATAATTATTATGATAATAACAGGAATAGTAAAGGTATTAATATTTGGTGAAGTACCAGAAGCAGCTATTAGTATTGGTGAGCCAACAGGAGATTTAACATTAGTATTATTATTAAAAGCATTTTCATCAGGGTGTACAGCATTAACAGGTGTTGAAGCTGTTAGTGATGGAATACCAAACTTTAAAGAGCCAAGTCAAAAAAATGCGAAGAAAGTACTTACTTTATTGGCATTAATAGTGTTTGTTGTTTTTGGAGGAATTTCTTTTTTAGCAACAATGTATAAAGCTGACCCTACATTAGAAACTACAGTTATCTCGCAAATATCATCACAAATATTTGGTCATAATAGCATAATGTTCTTTATTATACAAGGTACAACTGCAATAATATTAATTATGGCAGCCAATACTGCCTTTGCAGATTTACCTTTATTACTATCGATTTTAGCTAGAGATGGATATATGCCAAGACAATTTTCCATGAGAGGAAAAAGATTAAGTTTCTCAAATGGTATATTATTTCTATTTGCTTTATCAACAGCCTTAGTAATTATTTTTAATGCTAGTACACATTTGTTATTACCATTATATGCTGTAGGTGTATTTATATCCTTTACCTTATCTCAATTTGGTATGTTTAGAAAATGGGTGAAACATAAAGAAGGTAATTGGAAACATAAAGCTATAATAAATGGATTTGGAGCTTTAGTAACTGCAATAACTTGTGTAATTATTGGTGTAAATAAATTTTATTCGGGAGCATGGATTGTTTTAATTACTATTCCAATTATTGTATTAATTATGATTAGAATTAAAACACACTATAATAAAGTTGCAGATAATTTAAGAATTGATGTACCTGTAAATGACTTAATTAAAAAAGAGAAAATAACAAATTATATTATTGTACCAATTCAAACTGTAAATAAATCTTTTATAAAGGCTCTTAATTATGCACTAGCTATAGGTGATGTAGTTGAAGCTTATCATGTAAGTACAGATGATTTACAAACTGAAAAAACCATAGAACAATTTAAAAATTTAAGTATAGATGTACCTCTTATTGTGGAGCATGCACCTTATAGAAATATAAATGAAAAATTATTAAAATATATTGATGAAAAACAAAATGAATTAAAAGAAAATGTAATGATTACTGTTGTATTACCAAAGTTTGTTATTCATAAATGGTGGCATAATATACTTCATAATCAAACATCTATGTTTTTAAGGACCCAATTAACTAAAAGGAGAAATATATCTGTAACAACAATTCCATATATCATAAATGAATAATTTCTTTCACAATCTTTTATATTTATTATAAATTTTGTATAATTATATGTGAAAGGTGATGATTTTATGAAAATTGAATTCTGTCTTGCAAAAAATGGAGATGTTGTTTTTACTAAAGAGTCAAATGATTTAAAAAGTGTTATTAATGTAATAACTAGAGTAGGAACTGAAATCAATTTAACCTTTAGTAAAGAAGATTTTGTACATGGTTATGTTAGTAATGTAATGTATAATGTTGATGGTGAAAATAACGAAGAAAGTGTAAAAATTTTCATAGATAAAAACTATCATAATAATATACATCATGAGAAATTAGAAAGTATAAAATTAGAAACAGCAAAATTGACTACAACAAAATTAAAATAAGTAACTATAAATACATAACTGATGTTTTCGGTTATGTATTTTTTTCTTCCTTTTACAAAATATTGACATAATTATGCTTTATAAGTTATATTATAGAAGATAAGGGAAGGGATAGTAAATGATGAGTAAAAATTTAGTATTTCAATTAGGAGATAAAATATTAGTATGTAATAATGAATATACTGTTTCAGGCATAATTACTTATTGTAATGATGCTGATGGATATGAATATGATGAATATAAAATTATTAATAATAAAAATGGTAAAATACAATGGCTTAGTATAGATACTACATATGAAGAATATGGACTTTATACTGAAAGTAAAACTAAATTAAAAACTGATGGCTATTCTGAAAAAGATTATGGAATAGCAAGGGTAGTTAAATATAAAGGAAACGTAGATGTAGATATTAATGAAAAAGTTAATTTTACTGAATATGAAGATATTACAGAAAGTAAAATAATTTCTATTGAAAAATGGGATGATGAAATAGAGTATTCTACTGGAATTTATATTGATAAAGAAGATATAAGATTTTTAAATAACTTTAATGATTACAATAGAAATGAAGAAAAAGAAAAGTATGGATTTAGAAAAGTACATTTATTTATAATTGCAATTATATTAGTACTTATTGTTATAGTCTCATATACAAAGATAAGTGGAAATAAGACAAAAATATATAATTTTTTGAATTCAAATAATAGTTCCTATTCATATACAACTTCAATTACTTCAGATTTAAATTCTAAAGAGAAGGCAAATGTTTATAGTACAGAACTTTCTATTGAAGAAGCTTCCAAAGCAATAATTAAAGGTATTGATGGCGATATAAAAGATGTACAAGAAAATCAAGTAGATAAATCAGTTGCTCTTTTAACAGACAATGAATATTGTATTGTCTATAAAGATATAGAAAATAAAACATTAATACATCAAAGTTCAAGGAAATATGCTTATTCAAGTACAAATACTCTTTATAATTCTACTGAAGAAACTGATAATTATTATAGAAATTATTATTATAATTATGCACTTAAAGAAGATGAAAAAAAATATAATTCTAGTACAAATGGATATAGGACAGGAAGACATTATACTTCTCCAATCTTATCATCTAATAATTCTTATGACGATTATTCAAAAAGTGTACGCCAAAGTAGTACAAGTTCAAGAACTTCATCTGGTGGCGGAACAAGTTCAGGAAAATAGGAGGATAAAAAATGAACGAAATAATTAGTACAACAATTTACTCATGTATAGGTATATTTTTAATGATCTTTGGAACTTTTATAATTGATTTGGTAATACCATGTGATTTTCCAGAAGAAATAAAGAAGAAAAATGTTGCAGTAGGATATATTACTGCAGGTTCTTCAATTGCAGTTGGGATAATTTTAAAGTATGCAATTATGTCCCCAGAAATTACAGTGGCAGAACAATCTTTAATAAGTGGTATAGGAAGCACTTTACTATATTTTGTAATAGGTATTATTTTTTGTGTACTTGGGTATATAGTAATAAAACTATTTAATACTAAGTATGATTTAAATAAGGAAATAGGAGATGGAAATCCTGCAGCTGGTCTTATGGTTATGGGTGTTTTTATAGGATTAGCATTAGTTATAAGTGGAGCAATTTATTAATATGGAGGAAAAGCAAAAAATTTTTAATTATAAATTATTAATGATAACTACACTAATAATATCTGGTTGTTCGATAATTTATGAAGTATTAATAAGTTCAGTTAGTTCATATTTAGTTGGAGATAGTATAAAGCAATTTTCAATAACAATAGGTATATACATGTGTTCAATGGGTATAGGATCTTATATTTCAAAATATATTAAGAATAATTTATTTGATTGGTTTGTTATTGTTGAAATAGGAGTTGGTTTTGTAGGTGGTTTATCAGCGCTTATTTTGTTCTTATCAAATGTATATTTAGAATCCTATGCTTTAGTAATGTATTTTCAAATAATAATAATTGGTACCTTTGTTGGATTAGAAATTCCACTTCTTACAAGAATTATTGAAGAAAATAGCAATAATTTAAGATTAACATTATCAAGTATTTTTAGTTTCGATTATATTGGGGGATTATTAGGTTCTATTGCCTTTCCATTAATTCTTTTACCTAATTTAGGCTATTTTACTACTGCTTTTTTAACAGGATCATTAAATATAATAGCAGCAATAATAATTATTATTAAATATAAAAAGTATGTAAAAAAAATCGAAATATTAAGATTTATATCAATATGTGTTCTTCTATTAATGATTATTGGATCAATCTTTTCTGAAAACATAGCAAATGGAATCGAAAACAATTTATATAGAGATAAAATTATATTATCTAAACAAACACCCTACCAAAAAATTGTAGTAACAAAGCATAAAGATGATTTAAGATTATTTTTAAATGGCAATATACAATTTTCCTCTAGTGATGAATATAGATATCATGAATCATTAGTACATATCCCAATGAGTCTTGCTAATAAAAAAGAGAAAATTCTTGTTTTAGGAGGTGGAGACGGACTAGCTATACGTGAAATTTTAAAATACGAAGAAGTTAATAAAATATCCTTAGTAGACTTAGATGAAGAAATGACCAACCTTTGTAGTAGTAATAAAGATATTGTTAAATTAAATGAGGGTTCCTTAAGTAATAATAAGGTAACAATTATTAATGAAGATGCTTACAAATTTTTAGAAAACAATAAGGAGCTTTATGATGTTATTATTGTTGACTTACCTGATCCAAACAATGAAGATTTAAATAAGCTATATACAAATGTTTTTTATAGACTATGTAGTAATAGTTTAAATACTAATGGAATTATGTCAATTCAATCAACAAGTCCTTATTATGCTAAAGAGGCCTTTTGGTGCATTAACAAAACCATTAAAATTGAAGATTTAAATGTAATACCATATCATGTTTGGGTACCATCTTTTGGAGAATGGGGATTTCAGCTTGTTTCAAAAGGCACTATAGAACCTGATTCAATAGAATTAAATATTCCAACGAAATTTCTAAATCATGAAAATCTTAAAGGTTTATTTTTATTTTCAGAGGATGAGAAGATTGAGTTAGATAATGTAAAACCAAATACTTTATCAAATCCTCAATTAATTACATATTATTTAGAAGCAGAGAAAAGATGGAGATAAAAATTGTTATTTTGCATATTATTCCTTACAATACTCTATTAATAATTTTGTTATAAAAAAATACAATAAATTTAAAGAGGGATAGTATGAAAAAACTAAAGTATATATTGATTATTAGTATTGTTATTTTGGGATTTATAACTGTAATTATTACTCATAATTTTAATAGTAAGAAGGATTATATTGTAAAAAACAACACTATTACAGGTAATGTGGTAATAATTAATAATTTTTATAGTCCAGAACTTAAGAATAGTAGAACTTTAAGGATATATTTACCTAAAGGTTATGAAAAATCTAAGGATTATTATCCTGTAATTTATATGTTAGATGGTCAAACATTATTTAGTGACGATACTTCATTAACCTGTGAATGGCAGGTTGATGAAACAATTGAAAATTTAATTTCTGAAGGTAAAACTAGAGGCGCAATAGTTGTTGGTATTGACTCAATAAGAGAAGTTAGAACAACAGAATATAATCCTTTTAAAACAAATCCAAGAGGAAATCAAGAGGAACAATTAGGCGGAAAATGTAAGGAGCATTCTGATTTTTTAGTTAATACAATAATGCCCTATATAAATAACAATTATAGAACTATTAAATCAAAAGAAAGCACAGGTATAATCGGAGCATCTTTTGGTGCAGTTGCTTCTCTTTACACAGCAATAGAAAATAGTGATAAATTTGGATTTGTTGGAGTATTTTCTATGGCTGGAGGATTAACTGAAAAAGAGTTAAATAACTATTTAAAAGATAGTTTTACAAAGGAAAAATTTGTAGATACTACAGTATATTTTTATGCAGGAACAAATGACAATGTTTATTATTATGCAGAAAACGCTTATAAAATTGGCATTAATAATAAAGTGAAGAATATGGTATGGGATGAAGACCAGGGAGAACATTCAGCATATTATTGGAGATATGCCTTTAAAAGATGTATAAATAAATTCAATTGTATATTTGAAAATTAAAATAGAGGTGGTATTTATGAAAAAGAAATTATTGTGTATATTTTTAGTTATTATTTCTTTTCAAGCTTTTTTTATAGGTTGTACTGATAAGAAAACAAAAGAAATTAATCATATAAATAAAGTTGTTTTGAAACTCCTAAATGAAAAATATAATAAAGAATTTGAAATTGTCAATAAAGGTCAGATATTAAATCCAGGATTATATACAAGTGATATATATGGTACGGCTTATCCAACAGATAATAAAGATTTTGTATTTAAATTTAGAATAGATAGATATAAATTAAATGAAGAGAGCTTTATGGATTCTTATATTAGTACAAAAATATTAGAGAATGGAATTAAAGATTTTAATGATATTTTGGATAAATACTATAGCAATTATTCAATAAAGACTGATAATTATTTCTTAACTAACAAAACTTTAGATGAAAGTTTAGATTATAAATCATTTTTCAAAATTATTCCTGAGAATTTTGAAGGAGATTATAATGATATCTCTATAAATATTTATTTCGATAAAGATTCAAATATAGATATTAAAAATGAAAAAGCTAATTTAGATAATATTTCTAAAGAAATAAGTGCTTTAGGATTACAAAAATTTGATATAAGCCTAAACAAAGTAGAAAATAAAAGCATACAAGAAATAAAAGATGCTAATGATGTAAGTACATTAGGTAATATAGATTCAGTAACCTTTGGCTATGAAAATAATATATTAACTTACAAATATGAATAAATATGAATTTAAATAACACTTATATAAGTGTTATTTTTCATATAAAAATAATTTTTTCTAATAAATCTGTTAAAATATATAATAAGTATATTAAGGAGATGTAATAATGAAAGTAATAATTGATAGATTTGAAGAAAATATTGCTGTATGTGAAAAGTATAATGGAGAGTTAATAAATATAATTAGGAATAAGATTCCTAAGGAAGCTAAGGAAGGAGATGTTTTATTAATAGAAGATAATATTATTAGTATAGATTTAGAGGAAACAGAAAAAAGGAAAAACAAAATAAAAAAACTAACGAAGGATCTATGGAATTAAGTAAAAACAATGTAAATTGAGTTAAATTATTCTAATAAATATATCATTACTAAAAATAAATAATGTATTATTTTACTATCGGTATACTGAAATATGTTTAAGGAGTAAAATAGTGAAAAAGGTGAAAAAAATATCATCAATAATTTTATTAATTTTGTTTGTTTTTAATTTAACAACTAATTTATCAATAAAAGCTAGAGCTTCGGAAATAGAAAATTATGGTCTTGGATTTGTTGGAAGAAGTACTGCTAAACTTCAAGAGATATTTGAAGAAAGACCTACAACCATAGAAACTTGGGTAAAGCTTAATAAAAGCACTGGAAGACAAATAATTCTTGGAAGTTATGGTCATTCTCCAGTTGATGAGGGGTGCTTTTCTTTAGAATTAACTGCTAATGGAGAACCTAGATACTACGAATTAACTAATGGTAATGCCATAAGCTTTGTAGCTTCAGGAAATGATATAAGAACTGAAGAATGGACACACATTGCCTTAGTAAAAGATTATATTGCTAATAAGATGTACTGGTATATAAATGGAGAGGTTAAAGCAACATATGATAATGCAGGTTTGAAAACAGCACCTACTGCATCCCAAATAATTGGTTCAGATTATAGAAATACTTTTTATTTAAAAGGACAATTAAAGGATTTAAGATTATGGAATTATCCATTATCTAAAGATGAAATAAATAAGTATATGAATTCTGAAGTTAGTGGAAGTGAAGAGGGATTAAGTCATGCTTGGCCAATGAATGAAAAGTCAGGATATGTTATAAAGGATATAGCTGGTACTTGTAATGGAGTATTAAATGGTACAACTTGGAGTGAAGAAAGAATTTATACTAATAATGGAATAGATTTTAGTGGTAGAGATGTGTTTTTAACATTTGATAAGAAATTTGAGAAAACTCCAAATACTTTTGAAGCTTGGGTAAAGATTCCAAGTAATATACCAGATTCAACAAGAGTTGGTGTAATTCTAGGTGATTATGGTAATTGTTCTTATGGAGATCAATCTTCCATTAATTTTGAAGTATATTCAAATGGTAATCCAAGATTATACTGGAAGGATAAATCAGGTGAAAAGAGTTACGTTTTTAAACATATTGATTTACGTAATGACAAATGGACACATCTAGCATTAGTAAGAGATACTACAACTAAAAAAGTAAATTGCTATATTAATGGAGAATTTATAGAAACAATTGATTTAGGAGTAACTAATGACATAATACCTGAAGCTATACATAAAATAGGTTCAGACTTTAGATACACTTCTGCTCCTGTTTTTAGGGGGGAAATAGCAGATGTTGCAGTGTATAGTTCATCAAAAACAGTTGAAGAAATCAAAAATGATATGGTGGAAATTAAGAATTCAGAAAATTTGTTAGCAGGAGTAACTTTAGATAAAGATAGTGCAAATAAATATACTGATATATCTTCAAATAATAATAATTTAAGTACTTATGAAAAATGGTTAAGTTCAGATAAGGTTAATGTATATGATGGAAGCTATTCTTTTGTAGCAATTCCAGATACACAAGTATTATCAAGGATATATCCTGAAGCATTAACTTCTTTAACAAATTGGATTAAAGATAATGCTGATAAGAAAAATATAAAATTTGCAATGCACTTAGGCGATCTTACTGATACAAATACTGATTTGGAATGGCAAAGAATTTCAAGTAGCCTTTCAACATTAGATGGAATTGTTCCATATTCAATAGTTCCAGGTAATCATGATTATAATAGTTTGAAATCAAATAGAAACAGTACTAGATTTAATCAATATTTTAGTTATGATAAATATAAAAATACTGAATCCTTTGCTGGAGCATATGAAGAAGGGAAAATGGATAATACTTATCATAAATTTACTGTAGGTGATACAAAGTATCTTGTATTTTCTCTAGAATTCGGTCCAAGAGATGGTGTATTAGATTGGGCAAATAAAATAACTTATGAGAATCCAGAATATAAGGTAATTGTTACAACACATGGTTATTTATATCATAATGGAAAACATATTGCTACAGGAGATGAAGCAACACCTTCAGCTTATTTTAGCACCGGAATGGATTGTAATGATGGAGATGATATTTGGGATAAATTTATTAGTCGTCATGAAAACATATTAATGACAATAAGTGGACATATAATTAGTGAAGATCTAAAAATGACTATTGACACAGGTAATAATGGTAATAAAGTTTATCAAATTCTTTGTGATGGTCAAGGTGTTGACGGACAAGAAAAAGGTGCTGGATTAGTTATGATTATGAATTTCTCAGAGGACGGTAAAAATGTTGGTATAAATTATTATTCACCATATAAAGATGCTTATTTAAATACTCAAAATCAATTTAATTTTGAAGTTGACACTACAATTAATGATGAAGATATAAAAGATTTAGAAATTCTTGATTTTAGTCATAATAAAGATAGTATTAATTTGGGAGAATCAGTTGAATTAAAGGGCGATGCAATAGGAAAAGGAATGATTAATTACAGATTTGTAGCTGTATCAGGAGACCATAAAGAAGTTATCCAAGATTTTAACATAAACAACAAGGTAACTTGGAATCCAAAGAAATCTGGAAAATACAATTTATATTTAGTGGCAAAGGACAAAACAGGGAAAACTGTTCAAAAGGTTATTAAAAAATATTTTGTTAATGGAGACCCGTTAACAATGACAAGTTTTTCAATTAATAAAGAGAGTACTAAGGTAGGAGAAGGAGTTTACCTTACTTCATCCCTAATAGGAACAGGTACAACAAAATATAGATTTGTGGCTGTAAGTGGAAACTATAAGGAAGTTATTCAAGACTTCGATGTTAATGGACAAGTATTATGGGTTCCAAGTAAAGCTGGTACATATAATATTTATGCTGTAGGTATTGATGATTATGGTAAAAAAATTCAAAAAATAATTAAAAAGTATATTGTTAAGGAGAGAGAAAATATTTTAATTAATAATATATCATTTAATAAAAATAATGATGAAGTTACAATAACTGTTGATGCTTATGGTTCTAATTTACAATATCAATATTTTGCATTAGATGAAAGCTATAATTTATCTATGATAAAGGACTATTCATCTGAAAATACTGCTTTATGGATACCAAAGGAAGATAGTATCTATATAATTTGGGTTCATATTAAAGATAGTAATGGAAACTTAGAATTTTCTTCTGTTAAATATTAGAGTTCCTGCAATTTGGAAAAGGATGCCTATAGCATCCTTTTTTTATAAATAATTCAAAATCAACATTTATCTAAAATATATTATTATGATAAAATTTAGATATGTATAAATTACATAACATACTTTTAAAGATAATAAGTAGGGGTGGTATTTATGGATAAATTAAGCGTAAATAACAAAGAATTTGAAGTGATTAAATTACTAGGTAAAGGTAAAGGAGGCTATTCATATTTGGTAATTGATGGCGATAATAAATATGTACTAAAACAAATACATCATGAGCCTTGTGATTACTATGAATTTGGCAATAAAATTCAATCAGAAATTGAAGATTACGAAAAAATAAAAAAAGTTAATATTCCATTACCTAAAATGATTGATGTTGATATTGAACAAGAAAGAATACTAAAGGAATATATAGATGGTGAAACTATATATGAATTAGTCAAAAAAGATGCTGTTAAAACAGATTATTTATCACAAATAAAAGAGATGTGTAAAAAGCTATATGCTAATAATATGAATATAGATTATTTTCCTACAAATTTTGTAGTTCAAGATGATACTATTTATTATATTGATTATGAATGTAATGAATATATGGAAGAATGGAATTTCGAAAATTGGGGAATAAAATATTGGTCAAAAACTACTGAATTTTTAAAATATGTTGAGGAGCATGACCAACAACAATAATTATTTAGAGCCATTTTTAGGCTCTTTTCTTTAACTTAAAATTTAGTTATAGTATAATCATAATGAAAAGTAAATGAGGTGATTTAGAAATGGCACTTACGCCAATGATGAGACAATATGTTGAAATGAAAGACAAATATGAGGATTGTATTCTTTTTTATAGAGTTGGTGATTTTTATGAAATGTTCTTTGAAGATGCAAAGGAAGCTTCAAAAGCATTAGAATTAGTATTAACAGGGAAAGATTGTGGTCTTGAAGAAAGAGCACCTATGTGTGGTATTCCTTATCATGCAGCATCTACATATATATCAAGACTTATTTCTATGGGATACAAAGTGGCAATATGTGAACAAGTTGAGGATCCAGCTTTGGCAAAAGGTCTTGTAAAAAGAGATGTTATTAAAATAATAACTCCTGGAACATATATTGAGGAAAATTCAAATGGAATTAATTTAAATACATATTTAGTAGCTATTTATGAAAATGGTGAAAAGTTAGGGTTAGCTTTAACTGATATAAGTACTGGAGAATTTAAAACTACCTCCTTTACATATATAAAAACAACATTATTTGACGAATTATCAAAAATAATGCCTAAAGAAGTTATTGTTGATAATAAAATTTCAGAAGAGCTAGAAAAAGAAATACATAGTATAACTAATGCTGTAATTACCAAAAAAGAACTAAATTCATTTATGGTTACTGATAAAGAACTTAATAATCAATTTAGTGATGTATTAATAGATGGACTTGATGAATCAAGCAAAAATGCGTCTAAAGTTTTATTAAAATATATATTTGAAACACAAAAAATGAGCTTAACTAATATTAATTATTTAGAATATTATAACATAGTTAATTATATGACTATAGATGGTAATTCAAGAAGAAATCTAGAATTAACTGAAAGTATACGAGAAAAAAACAAAAAAGGTTCACTATTATGGGTATTAGATAAAACAGCAACTGCTATGGGTGGAAGATCTCTTAGAAAATGGATTGATGAACCTTTAATACTAAAAAACGAAATAGAAAAAAGGTTAAATGGAGTTTCAGAACTATTTAACGAAGTAAGTATAAATGAAGATTTAAGAGAGTTATTAAAAAATATTTATGATATAGAAAGAATTGTAGGAAAAGTATCTAGTGGTAATGTTAATGGAAAAGACTTGATATCATTAAAAGGATCTTTAGAGAAAATACCAAGTATTAAAGAACTTCTAAAAAACTGTAAAAGTGAATTATTAGTAGAATATGAAAATGAATTAGATGAATTACAGGATATAAAAGATTTACTTGAAGAAGCAATTATTGAAGAACCATCATTAACAATTAAGGAAGGTAATATAATAAAGGATGGCTACAACCAAACTGTTGATGAATTAAGAAGTGCTAAAAGTCATGGTAAGGAATGGATAGCTTCTTTAGAGCAAAGTGAAAGAGAAGTTACAGGAATTAAATCTTTAAAAGTTGGCTACAACAAAGTATTTGGATATTATATAGAAATATCCAAAGCAAATTATTCTTCTATTCCTGAAGGAAGATACATTAGAAAACAAACTTTATCAAATGCAGAGAGATATATAACTTCTGAACTAAAAGAAATGGAAGATAAGATACTAGGAGCACAAGAGAAACTTGTAACTTTAGAATATGAGCTTTTTGTGGAAGTAAGAAATAAAGTAGAGGCTCAAATTTCAAGACTTAAAAAAAGTGCTAAAATTATTGGTAATTTAGATACATTATCTACTTTAGCATTAGTTGCTTTAGAAAATGACTATGTAAAACCTTCAGTAAATGAAGAGGGTATTATAAAAATAGTAGAAGGGCGTCATCCAGTTGTAGAGAAGGTAATAGGAACTGGTGAATTTGTATCAAATGACACCTTACTAAATAAAGATGAAAATCAGCTTTTACTTATAACTGGTCCTAATATGGCAGGTAAATCTACATATATGAGGCAAGTAGCTCTTATTACATTAATGGCTCAAATAGGATCATTTGTTCCAGCCAAAAGTGCCAATATTTCAATATGTGATAAAATTTTTACAAGAATAGGAGCCTCTGATGACTTAGCAGGTGGAAAGTCTACATTTATGGTAGAAATGTGGGAAGTTTCAAATATACTTAAAAATGCAACTAAAAATAGTTTGGTTCTATTAGATGAAGTAGGTAGAGGAACTTCAACTTATGATGGCTTAAGCATTGCCTGGGCAGTAATTGAATATATTTCAAAAAAGAAAGATTTAAGATGTAAAACTTTATTTGCTACTCACTATCATGAATTAACAAAACTTGAGGGAGAAATTCCAGGAGTTAAAAATTACTCAGTAGCAGTTAAAGAAATACAAGATAATGTTGTTTTCTTAAGAAAAATAATAGAGGGGGGTGCCGATCAATCCTATGGAATTGAGGTAGCTAAACTTGCAGGACTTCCAACAGATGTTATTAAGAGAGCAAAAGAAATATTAGAAGGACTTGAAGAAAACAATTCAAATGAGATAAATGTAAAAAATGAAAAGATATTAGAAGAAAAGCCTGTAAAAAATGAAAATTATCAATTGGATTTTTCTACTATTGAAAAAGATAATTTCATTAATGAAGTATCAAATTATGATGTTTTAAATATGACACCTATTGATGCTATGAATGCTTTAAACAACATAATAAAAAGTGCAAGAGAATTAAAGAGTTAAAGGAGGTGTTCCTTTTGAAAAGAATAAATTTACTTGATGAAAAGACATCTAATAAAATCGCAGCTGGAGAAGTTGTTGAAGGACCCTCTTCAGTTGTTAAAGAGTTAATTGAAAACAGTATAGATGCTCATGCAAAAAATATATCTATAGAAATAATTGATGGAGGAACTTCATTAATAAAAATTATTGATGATGGGGATGGAATATTCCCAGAGGATATAGAAAAAGCATTTTTGCCTCATGCTACAAGTAAAATAAAACACTCAGAAGATATATATGCTATTCATACATTAGGTTTTAGAGGAGAAGCTTTACCTTCTATTGCTGCAGTAAGTAAAGTAAATATTAAATCAAAAATTGAAACAGATGATTACGGACGAGAACTTATTATAGAAGCTGGTAAAAAAATAAGCAATTTAGAATGTGGTGTAAATAAAGGTACTACCATAGAAGTAAGAGATTTATTTTATAATGTTCCAGCAAGAAAAAAATTCCTTAAAAGTATTTCAAGAGAAGGAGCAATTATTACTGATATAGTAAATAGAATTGCATTAGCTAATTCTGATATTTCCTTCAAGCTTTATAATGGTAATAAGAAAGTATTACAAACCTATGGAAATGGAAAGCTATCGGATACAATTAGAACTATTTATGGTAGAAATATTAGTGAAAGCTTAATATACTTTGAAAATGCAGATGATACAATGACTATCTTTGGGTATATAGGAAAAGAAGAGATTGCAAGAGGTTCTAGAAATAATCAGAGTATATTTGTTAATGGTAGATATATTAAACATAAAACTATAGTTGCTGCAGTGGAAAATGCCTTTAAGTCATTTAGTACTGTAAATAAATTTCCGTTTTTTGTTTTATTTATAGAAATATATCCAGAACTAGTTGATGTAAATATTCATCCAACAAAAGCTGAAATTAAATTTGTTGATGAAAGAGGTATGTTTTCAAAAATATTTCATATAGTTCACGAAGCTTTTAAGAAAGAAGTTTTTGATACTTTTGAAGTAAATAATATGGAGACACAAATAGAAAACAAAGACATATATGTTGAAAATGTTAAACTTGATTTACCTTCTGTTATAAAAGAAGAAAAAGTTCATGTTAATATTCCTGTAGATTTAAAGCCTGTATCAACTAATATAACAGAAAGTAATACATATGCTACAGAAGAAAAGGAACCTATAAATGAGGAAATTTATAAAGTTTCAGAAACTAATATAAAACCTAATACATTAGAAAATAAAATAGCTAAATTTCCTCCAATTAGAATTATTGGACAGTTTAATAAAACGTATATAATTGGGGAATTTGAAGAAGAATTATATTTAATTGATCAACATGCAGCTCATGAAAAAATACTTTTTGAAAAATATTTAAAAGAAATTGAAGAGGGGACTATTGTAATTCAACCTCTATTAATACCATCAATTGTAGATTTAAGCCCTGAAGATTATTGCTATTATGAAGAAAATAAAGATGTATTTAAAAATGCTGGCTTCACCTTAGAAGATTTCGGTGACAATAGCTTGGCATTAAAAGAAATTCCATATTTTCTAGGCAAACTAGATTCAAAATCTTTATTTTTAAGTATAATAGATAATTTAAAGTCTTTGGGTTCTGGTAAAACAACAGAAGTAAAATATAATAAGATTGCAACAATGGCTTGCAAATCTGCTGTAAAAGCAAATGATTCATTGTCAGAAATGGAAATGGCAAAATTAATAGAGGACTTAAGGTATATTAATGATCCTTTTCATTGTCCTCATGGTAGGCCAACAATAATTAAATTTACTTCTTATGATTTAGATAAAAAATTTAGAAGAATAGTTTAAATGGAGTAATAATGAGTAATAAAGATAAAATTTTAGTAATAGCAGGACCTACTGCCTCAGGTAAATCAGATCTTGCAGTATCTCTTGCAAAAAGCTTAAATGGTGAAATAATATCAGCAGATTCTATGCAAATATATAAATATATGAATATAGGCTCTGCTAAAATATCAAAAGATGAAATGGAAAACATAAAACATTATATGATTGATATAGTTGATCCTAAAGAAGAGTTTTCTGTATCTCAATATAAAGAACAGGGAGATATTGCAATTAAAGAAATATTGGCTAAAGGTAAACTCCCAATTATAGTAGGAGGAACAGGTTTATATATAAATGCACTTACTTGTAATATGAATTTTTCTGATACTGAAAAGGACGAAGAATATAGAAATTATTTAGAAGCTTTAGCTAATGAAAAAGGAAATGAATATATACATGAAATGCTAAAAAATATTGATCCTATAAGTTATAATAATATACATTACAATAATAGAAAAAGGGTAATTAGAGCTTTGGAAGTATATAAATTAACTTCAAAACCTTTTAGTTCTTATAATGCAGGAGATGATTTTTACAATTCTAACTATGATGTTCATTATTATGTATTAAACATGGAAAGAGAAGCTCTTTATAATAAAATTAATGAACGTGTTGATATTATGATAAATAAAGGCTTAGTTGAAGAATGTAGAAAACTAAAAGAGATGGGATATACAAAAGATATGCAATCAATGCAAGGTATTGGCTATAAAGAAATTTTTTATTATCTTGAAGGAAGTATTTCTTTAAATGAAGCTATAGAAATGATAAAACAAGGTACAAGAAATTATGCAAAAAGACAATTAACCTGGTTTAGAAGAGATAAAAGAGCAGAATTCTTAGATAGAGATAAATTAACAAAAGAAGAAATTATAAGGTATATTACTAAAACCATATTTAGTTAAAATATATTCATATAATATAGAAATATTAAATAAAAGTGCTATAATAGTAATGTTGTAATTTTACTAGGAGGCAAAACATGAAAAAGTTTAAAAGTTTTTGTTTCATTTTAGTATTTGTTATTTTATTTTCTCAAATAGAGACAAAATCCAATGATGAGGATTACATAGATTATACAAAGATTGATAATGTAATAGAAGGAGAAATGGCCGCAAGGAAAATTCCAGGAATGCAGCTTGGAATAATTCAAGGCAATGAAATTTTGTATATTAAGAATTATGGAAATGCTATAAAAGAAAATAATAAGCCATATATAGTAGCTTCAGTTACAAAAACTTTCACTGCTTTGGCAATAAGGCAATTAGTAAATGAAGGTAAATTAAATGATAGTGATAAAATAATTAAAATATTACCCTGGTTTAAAACACTAAATCAAGTCCAATCAAATGAAATAACTATAAAAGATTTATTAGAACATACCAGTGGATTTTCTACTTATGAAGGTATAGACGATTATGAAATAGATGAAGATTTTAATGATTTAGAAAACTATGTTAGAAACTTAAAAAATGTAGAATTAAATCCACCTAAAACTTATGAATATTCAGATGTAAACTATAATATTTTAGGACTAATAATTGAAAAAGTGTCAGGAGAATCATATTCTGATTACATTAATGCACATATCTTTGTTCCACTTGAAATGAACAATAGCTATGTGCTTAATAACGAAAGTGCAAATAATATCATAGGGCAAGGCTATGAAATTTTATTTGATAAAGCTGTTAAAAGTAATAGTATATTTAATAACAGTTCAGTTCCTTCAGGATTTATAGCAAGTACAGCCTCTGATATGTGTAAATACATGGTTACTTATTTAAATGGTAATGCATTAGTTAATAAGGATTATGATCCAAGCAATGTTAAGTTCAATGAATATTGGGAAGAAAAAGACGTAGATCTAATTTATCATAGTGGATTTGTTAATAACTTTAATTCTGATATGTCAATTTATCCATATACAGGTTTTGGAATAATACTATTATCAGATGTTGATGAAAGTTATTTAAATAATATATCAACAATTTCCGATGAAATTTATTCTATTTTGACTACAGGTGATGTTAAAATTTCAAAGGAAGGTGAAAGAATTAGTGAATTTCAAAGTATTTTAGCTACTACTACCAAAATACTAATTGGAGCTTTTATTAGTTATTCAGTACTAGTTTTTTTGGGCTTAATATTCTATAAACATGAATTCATATGTAAAAAGATTTATTTAAATATAATGCTATTACTTTCTTTTATAGTTCCCGTAGTACTTTATACTTTAGCTCCTGTATACTTAAATAATATATTAGATAAAAACATGTATATTACATGGGATAACATTGGATACTTTACTAATGAAAGTGTTATTTGGAAGTACTTAATAGCTTCGTGGATTGTTTTAGGAGTAGCTTGGTTAATTATTATTTATATAAGGGATACTAAAAATAAGCAAAATTTTTTGGAGGATAAAGATGTTAGAAAAAACAATTAGTCTACTTAAAGAAAGGTATAATTTCACAGACGAAACTCTTTCTTTATATGAAAAAGCACTAAATGATTGTGAAGATCAATTTAGAGAATTCAATGAAATACGTGAATTTAATCAAATGAAAGTCTTAAATGCCTTTCAAGAAGAAAGAATAAGTGATACACATTTTTCAAACACAAGTGGTTATGGATATGATGATATAGGAAGAGATTCATTAGATAAAGTTTATGCTAAGATTTTCAATGCAGAAGCTGCTTTAGTAAGACCTCATTTTGTTAATGGTACACATGCTATAGGAGCAGCCCTTATGGGAAACCTTAGACCTGGTGATAAAATACTATGTATAACTGGTAAACCATATGATACTCTATTAAATGTAATAGGTATAAACTGTGATGATAATATAGGTTCATTAAAAGAATATGGAGTAGATAACGAAGTAATTGAATTATCTAAAACAGGTAGAATTGATATAGATAAAACTAAAGAATCTTTAAAAGATTCTAAAATTAAGATAATACATATGCAAAGAAGTACAGGCTATGGATGGCGAAAAGCATTTTCGGTTAATGAATTAGAAGAGGCTATAAAAGAGATAAAAAAAATAAGACCAGATGTAAATGTATTTGTAGATAACTGTTATGGAGAATTTATTGATACTATAGAACCTACAGATGTTGGAGCTGACTTAATTGCTGGATCTCTAATAAAGAATATTGGAGGAGGATTAGCCCCTGCAGGAGGATATATTGTAGGTAAAAGGAAGCTAGTAGAACAAGCTTCCTATAGATTAACTGTTCCTGGAATTGGAGCTGAATGCGGGGCTACTTTTGGCCTTATGAAATCTATGTTTCAAGGATTGTTCTTAGCACCTCATGTAGCAATAGAGGCAGTTAAAGGAGCGGTTTTTTGTGCTAGAATAATGGAACTTGCAGGATTCGAAGTGTTACCTAAATATAATGATAAAAGAAGTGATATTATTCAAGCAATTAAATTTGGTAACAAAGAAAATTTAATTAATTTTATTAAAGGAATACAATATGCAGCACCAATTGACTCTTTCGTTGAATGTGAGCCTTGGGCTATGCCAGGATATAAAGATGAAGTAATAATGGCAGCTGGAGCTTTTATTCAAGGTTCATCTATAGAATTATCTGCTGATGCTCCAATAAGAGAGCCTTATATAGCATATATGCAAGGTGGATTAACCTTTGACCATAGTAAAATTGGTGTATTAATAGCGCTAAATAATGTTTTAACAAAAAAAACATATTAATATAAACTTTTTGATAAATTATAAATGGAGGCACGAAATGAAAAAATTAATATTAGTTACTTCACCACCAGCTTGTGGAAAAACTTATGTTTCTAAGGAGCTTGCAAAAGCATTAAAGCCAATAATATACATTGACAAGGACACATTAATAACGTTAAGTAAACAAATTTTTGTTGTGGCTAATGAAGAATATAATCGTAGTTCAGATTTTTTTGAAGAGAATATAAGAAATTATGAATATGATACAGCTTTAAATCTAGCTATGGAAGCTTTAGATTATTGTGATACAGCATTAATTAATGCTCCTTTTACAAGAGAAGTTAGAAATAAGGAATATATAGAAAACTTAAGAGCAAAATTACTAGAACAAGATATAAAGCTAATTATTGTATGGGTAATTACTGATAAAGAGGTTTGTCATCAAAGAATGATAGAACGTAATTCTGATAGAGATACTTGGAAATTAGAGCATTGGGACGAGTATATAAATTCATGTAATTTTGAAATTCCAATGGATATAAAAGATCCAAATGATGAATTAAGTCTTATATTATTTTATAATTCATCAGAAGAAGAATTTAATTCTTCTATTGAAAAAATAAAAGGTCTTTTGAAAAATTAGAAAAAATAAGGTAGAAATATAAATTTATATTTCTACCTTATTTTAATATTCTCTAAATAATCCCACAAGTTTTCCTAAAATTTTGCAATTTGGAACAATTATAGGATCCATTGTATCATTTTCTGGTTGAAGTCTTATATGATTTTTTTCCTTAAAAAATCTTTTTATAGTTGCTTCATTATCTATTAAAGCTACAACAATATCTCCATTTGTTGCAGTATCAACTTTTTCAATAATAGCTAAATCTCCATCATTAATTCCAGCCTTTATCATACTTTCACCAGATATTTTTAACATAAATAATTCATTGTTATGTTTAATATAGTCTAAAGGAATTGGAAATGTACCCTCAATATTTTGAGTAGCAAGTATTGGCATACCAGCAGTAACTTTACCTACAATTGGAATATTAATCATTTCTTTTTTATTTTCGTTTAATTCTAAAATCTCAAGAGCTCTTGGTTTAGTAGGATCTCTACGAATAAGCCCTTTCCTTTCAAGACGTTTTAAATGACCATGAACAGTTGAAGTAGACTTTAAGGAAACAGCCTCACATATTTCTCTTACTGAAGGAGGATAACCTTTACTTTCAGTATATATTTTAAGGAAATTATATATTTCAGATTGCTTATCTTTATTTTCCATAGTAACTAACACCTCTTTATGATAGTATACCATAGGACATTATTTTTAGCAAACTTATGTTCCTATGCAATAATATTTGATTAATTCATAATAATTATGTATAATTGTAGTTATCGTTTAAAGGTGGTGTATATTATGACTAACAAATATAATGATGATGATTATTGTGATATTTATGAAAATAAAATATGTGATAATTGTGGTAAATGCTTAGAAGAACAAGGTATTGATATAAAAGCTATTAAAATTGAAGATATAGCAAAGGATGTAGAAGAGAATAAAGTTTTGGAAGAAGAGTATAAAAGGGAACTAGCAGAAATAAAGCTATCTATGTCAAAGAAAGAGGAAGAAGAATTAAAAATAGCTTATGAAAAATTTCAACATGAACATGCTGATGTATTTGATGAAGAATATGAAGATGCCTTTGATCATATAGAATATCTTGAAGATGAGGATTTTTTTGAAGAAGGTAATTTAGAAGAAATGACAGAAGAAATATTTCCAGGTTTAAGAAAGATAAAAAAGAAAAAAAGTGAATAAACAATAATTGAATAAAATCACATCAATATGTTAAAGCTAAATATGAAATTTAATATAGAGGTGATTTTATGTATAAAAAAATTATTTTACTTATTTCAACATTAGGAATTTTAACTACTTTTTTAACAGGTTGTGGTTGCAATAGAGCAGCTCAAGATACTAAGAATACTGCTGAAAATGTTAAAGATGCTGCAAAAGAAGGTGCTGAAAATGTTAAAGAAGGAGCTGTAGGATTATATGATAAAGTTACAGATAAAACTATGGACTATGAAGCACAATCTTTAATTAAATCTTTAGAGGATGAAGGCTATAAATTAAAAGAAGATGTTGATTCTGACTCATATTTTTCAGTTGCTGGTAAAAAATATAAAATAAATGATGATGAATTGAGAATTTATGAATATGCAACTACAGCAGCTAGTGATTTAGAAAAAGACTTTAATACTATAGGAGAAAATGCTGGAACTATAAATAATAAAGAAGTAAAATGGAACAAGGAAGCTCATTTATATAAGAAGGGTAGAATAGTAGTTATTTATGATGGGGAAGATTCTAAAATATTAACTTCTCTAAAAAATTATTTAGGAGATCCAATTGTAGGATAAATATAAGAATTCACTTATGTGGATTCTTTTTTTATGTATTGAAAATAAATATTTGAAGAAAAATAATATAAATTTGAAAAAAATATTTAATTATGCTAGGATTTAATGGTAATTTGGAATAAATCCTTAATCTAACATAAATACAATAAATAATGTCTAATAAAGAAGAAATCATTAAATACGGGGGAGTTATGAAGGTTTACAAGGAAAAGATAAATTTTAATTTAAATAAAAAAGATTTCTTTAAATTAATAAATTATCTAAATGAAAAAGAAAAAAATAAAATACTTAAATTTGTTAGATATGAATACGCTTTAAGATCTCTTTATGGAAAAATACTACTAATGAATGCTCTAAATTTAGATAAAATTGATTTAAACTATAATCAATATGGAAAACCAGAATTGGTTGATATGCCTAACACTTACTTTAATATTAGTCACTGCAATAAATGGGTTGTTTTAGCCATAGATAATAAGCCAATAGGTATAGATGTTGAAGAAATAAAAGAAGATCATTTAGATATTGCTAAAGAATTCTTTTCTGCTGAAGAAAATGAATATTTAAGCAAGATTGATAAAGAAAGAAGAGTAGAGGAGTTCTACAAACTTTGGACTATGAAAGAAGCTTTTGTTAAGAATATAGGGAAAGGCTTACATCAAGAATTTAATAGTTTCTCTATAAATTTAATAAATAATAAAGAAGAAGTTATTTTTAATAATAAAAAGTATAGCTTTTTAGTAAGTAAATTAGAAAATAAATACTACTTATCAATTTGTACAGAAAATGATTTATCTAAAGCTGATGATTTCATATTATAATTAAAGATAGAAGAATAAGTTTTCTTCTATCTATTTTCAAATCTATTATAAAGGTCGTTACTTATGTATATAATTAATCATTTACTCATAAACATATTAAGAGACTAAATAATGGAGGAGAAAATGAAAAATTATATTTATAAAAATCCAATTGTATCATCAGTTGTAGTAAATTCCACAAGTTCCGTAATGGCCGTAAAATCACTAAACTCAGAAAAATTTTTGCTATTAATTCCACTTATTATTACTTATTATTTTAATAAAATAATATTAATAAAAGGAGAAAATCTAAATAAAATTAAGAAGATTATTTTATTATCTATTTATTTTATAATGGTTTTTATAATATTTATTTTTAATAAATATATTTTAAGTTCAATTATGTAGTTATTACTTATTATTTTCTTTATTACTTACAGCACTTAAAGGATTTAAATTTACAGCTTCCCTTAACATATCGTTATCTGTATGTGTGTATATTTGAGTTGTAGATACATTTTCATGACCTAAAATCTCTTTTAGGACAAGTATATCTACTTCTCCGTACTTATACATAAGAGTGGCTGCAGTGTGTCTTAGTTTATGAGTAGAGTAACCCTTACCCTTTAAACCTGCATTCTCTAGTTGATTTTCAATTACTTCCTGAACAGTTCTTCTTGCAATTCTATTTCCACGCTCAGAAAGTAGGAGAGCATCTGTTGTAACATTCTTATTTTTAACAAATTCATCTCTTACAATTAAATAATTATTTATAGCTTTTAAACAAGCTTCATTTAAATAAACTGTTCTTTCTTTATTACCTTTACCAATTATTCTTATAGTATCATCTTTAATAGAATCAATATTAATGCTACATAATTCTGCCAGTCTCATACCGCAATTTAAGAATAATGTAATAATCAGGTAATCTCTTTCATAATTTCTGCTATTTACTGCAGATAAAAGCTTATTCGCTTCCTCTAAGTTCATATATTTAGGTTTTCTTTTACCTATTTTAGGCTTATCCAATTCTACAGTAAAATCATTATCTATAACTTTAACTTTATTATGCAAATACTTATAAAAGCCTCTCATAGCAGCAATTTTTCTTGCTATTGTTGAACTTCCATTCTCAAAATACTGTTTTGAAAAGATTAAAAATGAATACATATCATCCAATGTTATTTTTCTTAAATATTCATCATCTATATCATTTACTTTTATTTCTGAAAAGTCAGTTCCTTTTTTTACTTGACCTTTTTTGACCTTTAAAAATTTGAACATTAACATTAAATCTCTGGAATAGCTTATAATTGTATTTTTTGAACTGCCTTTCATAGTTTCTAAATAGTTATTAAATCCTACAAGTCTTTCCGGATAATCTTTGTCATCTAAGTTTTTGTCTTGAAAATCATATAAATCCATTTTTTCACCTCTTTTATACTAATTATAGCACAACTTAGCACATAACTCAAATTATGTGCTAAGTTTTTACGCTTTTCTTTCATAAATTTATATCTTAGTTTATATGAATATGGATTTATACAGAAAAAATATTTTCAAAAAATAATAAAACTTATAAATACTCTCTTAATTAATTCTAGAAATCAAAAATTTGTACAAATTGATGTTGTTCATATTAATTACTATTATTAATATTAATTGCAATTAAAAAAATAATTTGTATTTCTAGAAATAAAACATATATTTATAAGTTTATTAAATAAATTATATTTAAAGCCAGCAATGTTTATCTCTGTATTCCTTAGGAGAAATTTTCATATACTTCTTAAAAGTTCTTAAAAAATGTGTATTATCAGAAAAACCTACACGTTCCATAATTTCAGCTATTGGTAGCTTGGTATCTCTAAGCATTGTTGCAGCAACTTTAATTCTTAGTTTATTTATATAAGATATTATTGTTTCACCTGTATACTTATTAAATTTTTCAGATAAACTTGTCCTATTTATGTTAAACTTTTTTGTTAAATCATTAATTGTGATTTTTTCATAATAATTATTCATTAAATAAAGTAAAATTGAATTAAATTCACTATCATCATATTTAATAGATGCTTCATTTAATAAATCATCATCATAATATACATTCTCAATTAAAAATAAAATTTCTATAATAAAAGATCTACTTCTACAAGGCCAATTTTCTCTTGATTGACTACCTGCTTCTTGTGTATAGGCGGTAAATAACTGTTTAAACCTATTGTAAGTTGATGGACCTACATTAAGAATTCCTTCATAATTATTACTTCGTTCTATAAAAAATCTGTTCCAATAATTATCTTGAATTGTTGTAAGTGAAAAATTACTATTTTCATCTCTTATATTTTTAAAATTAAATTCTCCATTTATTATACTTGGATGCATATATATAACCTTTACATAGATGTTATTATCTATTAGTATTTTTTCTTTTTCATTTATACACATAATTGTAGGAGCGATAAAAGGTTTTGCTGTATTATTAATTTTTAGGAAACCACTTCCCTTTTCAATTAATACTATACAAAACCTTTTATCTAATGCTTCTTCATTACAGAATCCATTACCTTCATAAAAATTCATTGGTAATGAAAACAAATTGTTTTTGTCTTGTATGCTTAAATCCATAATTATCCTCCTTGTATACTACAAATTATACCATTATATACAAAGAAAATAAATAATATAAATTTATGCTTTTTATTCTTTCTCTAAAACAGTTAGTTCAAATCCCATACTATTTAATACAGTAAGAATGGTTCCATCCTTATTTAAATAAAGTCCCTCTCCGTCTTTATCTGGCATTAATTGATTTGTCCAAGTATCTCCTCCATCAGATGTGCTTATAGCTTTTAATTTATTATTAGTGTCTAAATAATAAATATCTCCATTTTTCTCATCACTAAAATGCATATCTACTGTAATTGTCTTAACAATTAGATTATTAATATCATTTACTTTTAATTCTTTTGTTGTCCATGTATCTCCTCCATCGCTGGTAATATATAATTTTCCTTTACTATCTACTACATATCCATAATTAGATTTTAAATAATATATTGAAAGAATATCTCCTATATCTGAAGGTAGTGTTTTAATTTCCTTCCATGTAGTGCCACCATCTTGTGTAAAACCTAAATTATTAGGGCCAGCAATCCAACCTTCGTTTTCAGATATAAAACTCATATGTCTACATTGTAATGGCTCACTTTGTCCAAAATCAGCCACAGCTGTCCAATTAGCACCTCCGTCAGTTGTTTTTCTTACATGTCCACCATTTCCGCAGTTATAAGCTACTTTCTCATTTATAATATCTAATCCAAATCTACATTTTGATTTATTTACACCATTTTCCCAATTATCTCCACTATCTGTTGTGTAAGATACTGCTCCATTGTACCCAACTCTTAATCCAATGTCTTTAGAATAAAACCCTGCTGCATAACAGCTCTCCTTTTCCTCTATAACCTTTAGTTCACTCCACTTAGTTTTACTATCCTCTTTTTCACTTCCAGTGCCACATCCCAAAAGCCCAAATGTTAACACAGATATTCCTGCTAAAATAATAATATTTTTTAGTTTCATAAAAACCATCCTTTCTTACTTCATATATATAATCATAAAATATATGAAAGAAAAGAAAAATTGATAAAAAGCAATATAAACATGCTAATTATCAATTTTTATATACTGTTATTTTAAAATACTTTGTAATTTTTCTATTAGTGTCTCCATTTCACTATCAGTACCGATGGTAATTCTAAGATAATTATTAATTCTTGGTTTATTAAAGTATCTAACAAGGATACCTTGATCTTTTAAAGTACTATATAAATAATCAGCCTTTACATTTTTATGAGTAACAAAAATGAAATTAGCTTTAGAATCTAATACTTTAAAATTCAATTTTTCTAGTTCTTTAATAGTATTTTCTCTTGTTACTATAATTTTTTTACTATTTTCTAGGTAAGTTTTATCATATATAGCCTCTTCTGCGCCTGCTAGTGCTACTCTATCTAAAGTATAAGAATTAATGCTATTCTTAACTCTATTTAATCCTTCAATTAAATCCTTATGTCCCATTGCAAAACCGCATCTTAGACCTGCTAAAGATCTTGATTTGGAAAGAGTTTGAACAACTAATAGATTAGGATATTCATTAATATATTTAACCATTGATGTTCCACCAAAATCTATGTATGCTTCATCAATAATTACTACATTATCTTTATTTTTTTCAAGTAAATCCTTTAATGTATTTGTATCAATATATTTTCCAGTAGGTGCATTAGGATTAGGAATTATAACGCCAGCGTCATTATCCATAAGCTTATCTAAAGGTATGTTAAATTCGCTATCTAAAGGTACCTCTTCAAAGGCAATATTAAATAAATTTGCATATACTGGATAAAAACTATAGCTGATATCAGGAAATTTAATGCCTTTTTTTTCTGAAAAAAATGCTTTAAAGGCAAAAGCTAAAACTTCATCAGAACCATTTCCCACAAATATCTGATTTTCAGAAATATTATATGTTTTAGAAATTGCAGTAATTAATTTCTTTCCTGTCGGCTCTGGATATAGCTTTAGATCATCATTTACAGCATTTTTCATAACATCAATTACTTTTTGGGATGGTGGATATGGATTTTCATTTGTATTTAATTTTATATATTTTTTATCTTGAGGTTGTTCTCCTGGAACATAAGCCTCAATATTTTTAGTTGTTTCATTCCAAAATTTACTCATAATGTCCCCCTATTTCATAAATTATCTATATTAATTCATCAATAACCTGATTTATTTTTTCGTAATTTCCATTAACTATTTTAACTGTTTTCACTATATTGCTTTTGTCAATGATACTAAGTAGTTTATCAAATTCTGTTAATTTAGTATCATCTGATCCACCTGAAAAAATTATAATTTTTTTATTTACAATCTTGCTTTTTTCTAAGAATTTAAAGAGATTTTCAGATAACATTCCCATGTAAACACAGGAGCCTAAAATAACAATATCAAACTTATTCACATCATAATTACACATACTAGATGGATAATTTGTTATTACGGTATAACCATTTTTATATAATTCTTCCCTAGCCTGTTTAGCAATGTTATAGGCAGTTTCATGTCTAGATTTTTGATATAAAATCAAAGCTTTTTTATCTGATTGTCCTATTATTATCTCTTCTCTTGGTACTAGTTCTTTATTATTCATCTTATAAAAAGATTTAAAGAATAACATTAAGCCAATGAATAAAATTAGTAATACTAATAAAACTATTATTATAATTTTCATTTTACATCCCCCTGATGTTTTGCTCTTACCAATATAATACCATATCAGATAAAATATGATAAGCCTTAGTAACTTTTTTTATTGTCATATCATATTTTATATCATACTTTATATATTTAAGCATTAATTAGAAATGAGGTAATATTATGTGTGGAATTGTTGGGATATTAAATTTTCATAATAGAATTTTAAATAAAGAAATAATATTAAAAAAAATGATGAATTCAATTTCTAATAGAGGTCCAGATAGTTCTGGAGAATATATATCTGACAATATTCTTTTAGGTCACAGAAGATTAATTGTTGTGGACCCTACAGGTGGTCTTCAGCCTATGAAAAAAATATTTAATGACAAGGAATATGTGATTATTTATAATGGAGAATTATATAATACAGAAGATTTGAGAAAAGAACTTATAGATAAAGGTTTTACCTTTAATTCTTATTCTGATACTGAAGTTTTACTTACATCATATATATGCTACGGTGCTGACTTTATATCAAAGCTTAATGGGATTTTTGCCTTTGCAATTTATGATAAAAAAGAAAATAAAGTTATTTTAGCAAGAGATCCTATGGGTGTAAAACCACTATTCTATACTATTAAAAATAATGAAATTATATTTGGCTCAGAAATAAAAGCTTTGTTTTGCCATCCTGAGGTAAAACCCATTATTGATGAAAGATCATTAACTGAATTATTTGCATTAGGTCCAGCTGTTGTCCCTGGAAGTGGTTTATTCAAAGATGTATTTGAATTAGAACCAGGGAATATGGCAATAGTAACTATTGATGGTATTAAGGTTAATGAATATTGGAATATAAATGTTTATGAAAATAAAGAAAGCACTGAAGAAATAATCTTTCATACAAGGAATCTATTAATAGATGCAATAAAAAGACAATTAGTAGGAGATGTTCCTCTTTGTACTTTCTTATCAGGAGGATTAGATTCCTCTGCTATATCAGCTATTGCATCAATGGAATTTAAAAAGCAAAACAAAATATTAACTACCTACTCCATAGATTATGAAGATAATAAAAAATACTTTAAATCTTCAATATTTCAACCAACTTCAGATGAAGAATATGCTTTAAGAATGTCAAAATATATTAATAGTAATCATAAAACTGTTACTATAAATCATAATAACTTAATTGAATCCTTAAAGAATGCTGTTATTGGAAGAGATATGCCAGGAATGGTAGATGTTGATTCATCATTATATCTATTTTGTAAAGAAGTTAGAAAAGATTTTGTAGTTGCATTATCAGGTGAATGTGCCGATGAAATCTTTGGAGGATACCCATGGTTTACTAGAGAAGATTTAATTAATTCTAATACTTTTCCTTGGTCACGATTTACAGAAGAAAGATTAAAAATAATTCATCCTTCTCTAAAAAAACTTAAAATTAATGAATTATGTAATTTTGAATATGAAAAAACAATAAAAAAAGCTCCTCATTTAGATGGAGAAAGTAAATTTGAATACAGAATGAAAGAAATTTATTATCTAAATCTTAAATGGTTTATGGTAACATTGTTAAACCGAAAAGACAGAATGAGTATGGCAAACAGTTTAGAAGTTAGAGTTCCTTTTGCTGATTATAGAATAGTTGAATATGCATATAATTTACCAAATAGTATTAAATTATTAAATGGTCGGGAAAAAGGTCTATTAAGAAAAGCCTTAGAAGGAATCCTACCAGAAGAAATAATTACAAGAAAGAAAAGCCCATACCCGAAAACTCATAATCCTATTTATACAGATTTAGTATGCAATGAAATGATGAGTATTTTAAAAGATAAAAACTCCCCTATTCTTAATATTGTTGATAAGGACGTAGTTGAAAATATTGTAATGAGCAAGGGATCTTCATATAAAAATCCTTGGTATGGTCAATTAATGACAGGGCCACAATTAATTGCATATTTTATTCAAATAAATTATTGGCTTCAGGAATATAATATAGATATTCAAGTTTGAAAATAATAAGCTGTGTGCATAAGAACAAGTACACAGCTTATTAATTATAATCCCTTTTTAATTTTTTTAGTTAAACCAGTTAATACTGATCCTGGACCTATTTCTTCAATGTCATCTATGTTATTACTTAGTAAAAATCTAATAGTATCTGTCCATCTTACTGAACTTCTCATTTGCTTTTCAAGATTATCTCTTATATTATCTTCTTCATATAGCTTTGCATCAATATTAGCAATAACAGGTATTGTTATTTTACCAAAGTTAGTATCATCCAGTGTTTTTCTAAATTCAATACTTGCTTTCTTCATATATCTAGAATGAAAAGCACCACTAACTTTTAATTTTACACATTTTGCTCCTTCACTTTTGAAAATTTCTATAGCATTATCCATATCTTCTTCTAAGGCTGATATAACGGTTTGCCCTAATGAGTTATAATTTGCAATATCAACACCCTGAAGTTTATTATCATTTATTATATTTCTAATTTTATCTTCATCTAAACGAAGTATTGCTGCCATTGCTCCATTAGATGCTTGAGACATTAATTCCCCTCTTTTTTTAACTAATTTAATGCCAGTTTCAAAATCTATAGCTCCTGAAGCAAACAAAGCATTATATTCTCCTAAACTATGACCTGCTAAATAATCTCCTTTTATACCAGTCTCATTAACAGTATCTAAATACATTAATGCACTTACTGTAAATAATGCTGGCTGTGTATATTTTGTATCATTTAGCTTATTATCAGGATCTTCTAAACATAACTCCTTTATTGAATATCCTAGCACTCTATCTGCTATGTCTGTAAAATCTTTATATTTATCAAATAATTCTAATCCCATTCCAACTTTTTGAGAACCTTGACCTGGGAATACATAAGCTTTCATTATATTATTCCTCCCTACTATATATAGAAACTCTAATGAATATATTATTATATATCTAATTAACAGTCAAGGAATAATATGTTAAGGAATGTTTGTAGGAACATCAAAAGTATATCCAATACTTAGCATATAACTAATAAAATCATCTAAAGCTAAACTGTTTGCTTTATTAATACCATGTAATAAATAAATAGCTCCGGGATGATAATAAGTTTTCATCCATTTAAGGGCTTCAGCTTTACTGTTCCAATTTGCATTCCAATCTTTATATGCGAAACTCCAAAATATACTTCTATAACCTAACTCATTAGCATACAATAAAGCCTTCTCACTATAAGTTCCTTCAGGAAACCTAAGAACTTTGTCCATTTTTTTATTTGTCACTTTTTCAAAAGCTTCTTCTGTGGATTCTAGTTCATTAACAAATTCATCTTTTTTATTTTTAGCAAGTATAGCCATATTTTTATGATTCCAGGTGTGGTTTCCACAAATATGTCCTTCATTTACCATTCTATTTACAAGAGATGGATTTAACTCAATAAAACCTTTAGTTAAAAAGAAAGTAGCTTTAATATTATACTTTTTTAATGTGTCTAAGTTATTTGAAGCAAAAGTTGTACTTAAACCTTCATCAAAGGTTAAATATATTACTTTTTTATTTTCTCCAATATAAAAAGAATTATACTTCTTGGACATTTCTTCAGTAAGTGGGCTTACAGGTCTTGTAAAGGAACTATTTCTCCCAAACCAAAAATTGACTACAGAATCAGAAACAGTATCATTGGAATCAATATTTTCTGCATTATCCACTTTATTATTGGGATTGGTCTCTTCATTAATTAATTCTTTAGATTCACTTTCTTCTGAATTTACTTTAGAAGAAATATTCTCTTTCTCTTCTGTAGGAGTATGGTCTTCTTTACTTAATAAATCTTGTGATTTATTATTAACTAAAAAATATATAGAAGCAATTAGTACAATTAAAAATGGAATAATTAACATATATTTTTTCATGTTTTTCTTTTTACGTCTTGAAGATCTTGTTTTTCTCATAAATATCCCCCTTATTTTATAATACCCATAGTTTATTTACTTATATTGATTTATATCTGACTTATAAACATATCCTGCCTTTTTTAATTTTTCATTTAATTGGTTAATATCAATATCTAAATCATCACAAAGATTCTCTATATTGCTATAATAATCTCTAAGTTTCATATTAATAATACTTAATAACATATTAGGATCCATATTTAAATAATTCATAAAATAAATGTACTCTACTTTTTAATTTTTTATTGTAATATTTATACTGTAATTATATCATATAATTATATTTACATTATTGACAAAATATTTAAAAGCTATTATAATACATACAATTCATATATGTGTTATTATTAGATTGGAGGGATAAAAATGAGTAAATATGATTTTGATACAGTAATAAATAGAAAAAATACAAACTCTTTAAAATATGATTTTGCAGAAAAACGTAATTATCCAAAAGATGTTTTACCTTACTGGGTAGCAGATATGGATTTTAAAACTCCAAAAGAAGTTACAGATGCCTTAATTAATAGAATTAATCATGGAATATTTGGATATACCTATTATAAAGATGACTATTTAGATGTAGTTAAAAAATGGTTTTATAATCATTATGATTACAAAATAGAAAATGATTGGATTGTTACTACACCTGGTGTTGTTTTTGCTATTGTTACAGCTATTAATGCCTTTACTGAAGAGGGTGATGCTGTTATTATTCAACAACCTGTATACTACCCTTTTAGAACTTCTATTGTTAATAATAACAGAAAACTAGTTGTTAATTCCTTAGTATATAAGGATAATAAATATTCTATAGACTTTGATGATTTTGAGGAAAAGATAATATTAAATAAAGTTAAACTATTTATATTATGTAACCCACAAAATCCTGTAGGTAGAGTTTGGACAAAAGAAGAATTAACAAAACTAGGTGAAATATGTTTAAGACATAATGTAATTGTAGTATCAGATGAAATTCATTGTGACTTCGTTTATGAAGGGTATAAACATACTCCTTTTGCTTCAATTAATGAAGAGTTTGAAGATATTACAATAACGTGTACATCCCCAAGTAAGACTTTTAATTTAGCCGGACTTCAAATTTCAAATATATTTATTAAAAATTCTTCATTAAGGAGAAGATTTAAGTTTCAGCGAAATTTAACTGGATATGATGAACCAAATACACTTGGATTAACAGCTTGTTATGCAGCTTATTCTTATGGTGACCCTTGGTTAAAAGAATTAAAAGCTTATTTACTTGAAAACATTAGAAAAACTAATGAATTCTTAAATGAGCACCTTAATAAAGTGAAATTAATTAAAACTGAAGGCACTTATTTAATTTGGTTAGACTTTTCTGCCTATAATTTATCAGATGATGAATTAAATAATATTATTATAAACAAAGCAAATTTATGGCTTGATAAAGGTTCTATGTTTGGTCCAGAAGGTGAACAATTCCAGAGAATTAATGTTGCATGTCCATGGATTATATTAGAAAAAGCATTAAATAATTTAAAAGAAGCATTTAAAGAATATATATAAAAAATGACTATATTATTAGGTTTAATACCTTTTAATATAGTCATTTTATTTCTTGAATTACTCCTGTTTAAATATTCATTCTTTCTTTAATAAGCTTCAATGATATAATTTCTCTTTCTACCCATGAATTAATATTTCTATTTTCTTTAATTATTTTTTTATTTGTTTCTAATGCTTCTGATATACTAACCCAGTTTGCTTTGAAATTTTCATTCTTTTCATATTCATCAAGATTTTGACCAACATAAACATCTGATATTTCCACTAAATAATAATTTGAAGTCATTTCAAAGTAATGATCTGCTTCAAAATCATCTAATCCTCTTTCTAGTATGGTACCAAGAAAACTACCAACAGATTTAACTAAATATCCTGTTTCCTCACAAACTTCACGTTTTAGAGCAGAAATGTAATCTTCAGAAGGATTTACCCCTCCACCAGGTAATTTATAATCTCCTTTGCTTGTTTTTATCATTAAAATTTTTTCATCTCGAATTATTATTCCTCTTACTGCTATCCTTTTATTAATTTTATATTTATTATCAAATTCTTCTATTCCAAGTATTTCATTAAACATAAATTTTTACCCTCCAAAAAATTTAAGTACCTTACTATCAGGTATTGGTTCTGAAAAATAAAAACCTTGAATATAGTTACATAATATTTCTATATCCTCCTTTTGTTGTTCTGTTTCTACTCCTTCCACTAATACCTTAGCATTTACATTCGAAAAGGCACTTGTTAGGGCTTTAAGAATAATATAAGTTTCATTATTTTTAACACAGTTATCTATTATGCTCTTATCAATTTTAATTATATCAAATGGAAATTGGATTACCCTTGAAATATTAGAATATCCGGTTCCAAAATCATCTAAATAGAACTTAATTCCCCAATTATGTAGTTCTTTTATTTTCATAATAATGTCATCATTTCTATCAAACATTATATCTTCAGTAATTTCTATACAGATTTTTTGAGGATTTACATTATAGTATGTTATAATATTCTTTATTTTATTAACAACATCTGATATTTCAAATTGTAGTGGAGAAAAATTAACTGAAATATTCTCTAATTTAATATTTTCTTTTTCAATCTTTTTTAAGAAAGCACAAGTTTTCCCTAAAATAATATATCCTATATCAAATATCAGACCAGTTTCTTCAGCTATTGGAATAAATTCCTTTGGTGAAACTAATCCAATTTCATTATCCTTTATTCTAGCTAAGGCTTCAGCTTTAGTAAATATACCTTTTTTTACATCATAAATAGGTTGATAATATACCTCAAAACCATTATTTTCAATTTCTTTTCTCATTAAATCTATAATATAATTTTTTCTTCTTAATTCATATTCAATTTTTTCATCACAATAAATAATGCTGTCTTTGCCATTATTCTTAATTTTTGAAATAGAATATTCTAAAATACTAATAATCTCCTTCAAATTATTTTTTTCTTTTGACACTTTAATAACTGATATACAGGCAGTAATTATTAATTCTATATCATCAAATTTCCAAGTATTCTTAAGTCTTGAAGAAATAATATTAATAATATTTTCAACTTCTTTATCATCTCTTATAATTAATGCAAATTCATCTCCATTATATCTAAAAGCATTTTTCCAATTAACTATGGTAGTTAAATAATTACTAAAATTAGCTAGAAATAAGTCCCCACGTTTTTGCCCAAATTTATCATTTACTAATTTAAAATCATCTAAACTAATTATTATAATACTGAATTTTTTTTCTTGTTTAATATACCCTTCAACTAAATTAAAAAATGACCTTCTATTATATAGTTTAGTTAAAGCATCAATAAAAAAGCTCTTATTTTGAAGATATAAATATACAATAAGCATAGTTAATGTTGCAAAGACACATTCAATTGAAATACTATTAAATATTTTTTGAACTATCATAAATATAATAATAGTTAATGGAAATAAATTAATAATTATTCTGCTTCTTTTCTTTGAAGATTTTTCTCCAAAATTCACTAATATTATTGTTAAAATTGAATATATAAAATAAATCAAATAATATATTCCATAAAAGTTCCCTTTTACATAAACATTGTCACTATTAACACCAAAAATATAGTTATATTTTATATTTATAATAAGAAGTAGCAAATATAATAGATAAGGTATAGTACATTTAACAATAAAACCTTTTTTAAAGCTATAATTTATATTTTTATAATGTGCATAGCAAAACAATAAATATAAAAAAGCAATTATTGGTGTTATAGCAAAAAACAATGTATTTAAATACAACAATTCTTTATTATAACTACCCAAATTATTGTATGATATAATATTCCTTACTACATCTACTATTGAAGATGCAAAAATAACATACATATTTGTGTTGAATATTTTATTTTTAAGTATTTGGTTTTTATTAGAACTACCGGAATATATAATTAATATAATTATTATGCATTCTGATATTAAATTTGGCATTAATACATAGTTCATAATAAATCCCTCCAAAATATACATTATATAGATAATTATAACTCTATAAAATATATTTTTAGAGGGATTTATGTATTGTTAACTAAATATTAAATAAGTTTACTTCTCTTTCTTTATTAACTTAATTGCATTGCTTAATTTAATTGGATTACCATATCTTAATGTTCCTAATCTATAAATCTTAGCAGCAAGCACACCTACAATACCTGTTGTTAATATTGATATAATTGCAGAAATTATTATTTCAAAATATGATACAGTTCCCATAGCAACCCTAACAAACATTGCAATACATGAACTGAACGGTACATAAGATAATACTTTCATCATAATTCCATCCACATTATACATACCAGCAAAAGTAAGTACAAAAGCTATTACAAATATAAATGTTAGTGGTCCAGCACTTTTACTAATGTCTTCAGTTTTTGATACTAAAGCTCCTAAAGCACCAAATATGAAGGAATATAATAAGAATCCTAGGATTCCAAATACTGCAAAAGTTATTAAAACTTCAGCAGGTATATTTAAGAATCTATCCAAAGCACCTTCCCAAGATGAACTACTTAATTTATAAGTTATTAATGCTGAACCTATTATAGCTCCAACTTGAACAATACTTGCAATAGCACCTGCAATTACCTTACCAAATATTAAACTATTGGTACTTGTACTAGTAACTAACACTTCAATTGATCTGTTACTTTTCTCAGTAGTTACTGATACTGCAATTAATTGTCCATACATGATAATTAACATATATATAATAAATATAAGCACATAAGAGTAGAAATAATTACTTACACTATCTTTCCCTAATATCTCTACATTACTGTTAATTGGAGTGTTGTAAATACTTTCAATTTCAGCTGCATTTAGATTTTTACTTTCTAAATAGTTAGTTCTATATATGGTTGATAAGATGCTACTAAATTTCTCTTCATTGTTATCTGTAAAACTGCTATTAGCTACATAATATGAATAATCAGTAGGAGAATTTATAACAAAACCTGCTTCAACTTTTTCTTCCTCATTATTAATAAGGTTTTTTATATCCTCAGTATTATTTACTATTTTCCATTCAGAATTTTCAAAAACAGAAGTTAAAATGTCTTTATCTTCAATAATGTTATTTTTATCAACTAAGGCATAAACTATTTTTTCATCATTAGATTCATGGCTACCAAAGATATTATCAAAATCGATTAATGTAGGAATGGAAAGACCTACTATTGATAATAAACAAATAACTACAGTAGTAATAATCCAAGATTTATTTTTGAAATAATTAGTTAATTCAAACTTTAATACTTTTAAAAATTGATTCATTAATTGTCACCTGCCTTTAGTACAAATATATCGTTTAAAGTAGGTTCGTATATACCAAATTTCTCTATATCTATATTAGATTTAATTAACTTTTCTAGAAATTCATTTTTGGTTTTATTATCTCTTAATTGAAGAACTATAAAATCCCTCTTTGTATCATATATTTCTACATATTCATTAAATTCATCATTACATATCTTTTCTAATTCATCTAATGAATAGTTATTTGCAGATAAAATCAATCTATTTTTACCATATTGTTTTTTAATGTCTTTAATATCACCGCTAAGTACAACATCACCATGATTAATAATTACAATTTCCTCACAAAATTCTTCTACGTAATTCATTTGATGGCTTGAGAATATTACTATTTTATTTTCATTTATTAATTGGATAATAACATCCTTAAGTATTTGTGAGTTAACTGGATCTAATCCACTAAATGGTTCATCAAGAATTACAATGTCAGGATTACAAATTAAAGTTTGTGCTAATTGTACCTTTTGCTGATTACCCTTTGATAAGGTTTCAAGCAATCTATTTTCATACTCTTGTATTCCTAATTTATATAGCAATTTCTTAGCACTTTCTTTTGCAGCTTTATTGGTCATTCCCCTTAGTGAAGCTAAATAGGCCAATTGTTCTATTACTTTTTTCTTAGGATATAAGCCTCTCTCTTCTGGTAAATATCCTATTTTATTTTCAGTTGGTTTGAAAGGTTTTCCATCTAAAAGAATTTCTCCTTTATTTCCTTTAAAAACATCCATTAAAATTCTAATTGTAGTAGTTTTACCAGCACCATTTCTACCAAGTAGACCTAAAGCCTTTCCACTTTTAACTGAAAAAGAAATACCATGTAATACCTCATTTCCTTGAAAGCTTTTGTGAAGATTTTTTACTTCTAATTCCATATTACTCCCCTTTCGAATTCTTATAGATAGACAATACTAGGATCATGCTTACATTAGTTATTTAAAACCTTAAAGATACAACTTGCAAAAGGAGCTAACTTAATCTTAAATGAATACTTGAATCCTTTATAAGGTTTAGCTACAGCTGATATTTCTTTAGAATTTACATTATTTTCTCCACCATAAATAGAGTTGTCACTATTTATGATTTCTTTAATAGTGTACTTACTATTAACACCTATAATATAATCCTCATAATAATTATTGGAATTATTAATTGCAATAATTAATTTTTCATCATTTGATATTCTTTCATAAGTAAAAACACAATGCTCATTATCATCTGCATCCAACCATTTAAATCCATTAACAGAATAATCATCTTCATATAAAGCTTTATGAGTTTTATAAATTTTAAAAATATCTATCCAATAATTATGAAAGGCTTTATGCATAGGATAATCTAATAATAACCAGTCTAATTCCCTTTCTTCATCCCATTCTCTAAAATGAGCTAATTCATTTCCCATAAAATTAAGTTTTTTCCCTGGATGTGTTACCATATATAGATATAATGTTCTTCCTTGAGCAAATTTTTCTTCATAGCTTCCATAAAGCTTGTCTATTATTGTCTTTTTACCATGTACTACTTCATCATGAGAAAACTCTATTAGAAACTTCTCACTATAAAAGTACATCATAGAAAAGTTTATCATATTATGATAATTTTTTCTATCATAAGGATGCATACTATAATATTTTAATGTATCATTCATCCAGCCTAGATCCCATTTATAATGAAATCCAAGACCACCTTCTTTAATAGGAGCAGTAACTTTAGGATAACAGCTACTATCTTCTGCTATCATCATTACTCCTTTATACCTTTTGCTTATTTCAGAATTTAATGTTTTTAATAAATCAACAGCACCAACATTTATACCTCTAGTACTATTACCTTGCCAATATAAAGCATTATTAATAGCATCTATTCTAATTCCATCTATATGAAATACATCAAGCCAATAATTAACTGATGATAGCAAAAAGCTTCTTGCTGCTTTAGAAAAAAAATCAAAGTTTTTGGTGCCCCATGAACTATTAGATACTTCTTCAAATTCATATTCATATAATGGAGTTCCATCAAATTTTGCAAGAGCATAATCATTGACAACGAAATGAACCAAAACAAAGTCTAAAATAACTCCTATATTATTTTTATGACATTCATTTATGAAATACATTAATTCTTGTATAGATCCGTATCTTGAAGTAACACTAAAAAAGCCACTAACCTGATATCCCCAAGAACCGTCAAAAGGATGTTCTAATAAAGGTAGAATCTCTACATGAGTAAAATTATTTTCCTTTAAATATGGAATTAATGAATCACTTAATTCATTATACTTAATCCATCTATCTTGAACATTTTTACCTTCCTTTTGTCTCCATGATCCAAAATGCATTTCATATATATTTAATGGTTTATTATAATTTATATTTCTTTTTTTAATCCAATTACCATCATTAAAAATGGAATTATCTAAAGATGCAACTATTGACGCTGTACCAGGTCTTAATTCACTATAAAAAGCATATGGATCAGCCCTATCTACAGTTCTTCCATCTTTCTGAAAAATTCTATATTTATACATCATTCCTTTTGTTACATTTTCAACAAATATAGAGTACGTACCTTCACTATCAACTCTATTCATTTCATAATTAGATCCATCCCATAAGTTAAATTCTCCTATAATTTGAATATGTGCTGCATTAGGAGCATATACAGTAAAGCGTACACCATTAACATTATTCTCTTTAGTTATATGAGCCCCATATATTTTATATCCCTCAAAAGAATTTCCTAAATAATATTTTTCTAATTCTAATCTATCCATTTAACCCTCCGTATGGTAATTTTTACTATACAATTATATCAACAACTAATTTTTACTTCAATGACATTTAGTCATTTTCTTCAATTCTTTACAAAAAATTAATTCTTTATTTTATGATAAAAAAAGCATAAAAAAAACATATATCTTTGATGGCAATCATCAAAGATATATGTTTTATCCTACATTTATTTATTTTAATAAACCTAATTGTTTTAAAGAAGTTTTTAATTTTTCCAAATGTTCTTCTGACATTGTTGTAAGTGGCCTTCTAAGTTTTTCTGTTTTAAAGCCTAACATACTAAGCGCTGCTTTAACAGGTACTGGATTAACTTCAATAAATAATTTTTCAATTAAATCTGCATATTTAATTTGTAATTCAGCACTTTCTTTAACTTTACCTTCAAAATAATATTTACAAATATTACTTGTTTCTTTAGGTACTACATTTGATAGAACAGAAATTACACCTTTTCCTCCAAGAGATAATATAGGAACTATCTGATCATCATTTCCAGAATAAATATATAATTCATCACCGCATAATGCTCTTGTTTTTAGCACTGAAGTTAAATCACCATTTGCTTCTTTTGTAGCTACAATATTTTTATGCTTAGATAATTCTAAATAAGTTTCAGGTAATATGTTTACCCCTGTTCTAGATGGAACGTTATAAAGAATCATAGGAGTATTTACTCTATCAGCAATATAGGTAAAATGTTCTATTAATCCTTTTTGAGAAGTTTTATTGTAGTATGGAGTAACAAGTAATAATCCGTCTACACCAACTGACTCTGCATATTTTGATAATTGCAAAGCATATTCTGTATCATTAGAACCTGTACCAGCTATAACTGGAATTCTTTTATTTACATAATCTACAGTGAATTTTATAGCTTCTTTATGCTCTTCATCTGACATAGTTGGTGATTCACCAGTTGTTGCAGTAATTACTATTGCATTTGTTCCATTTTCTATATTAAAATCTATTAGTTTTGCAAGCTCATCATAATCTATACCATTTTCATTAAATGGCGTAACCATAGCTACAGCCGCACCTTGAAATATAAGTTTTTTCATAATAGCCTCCTTTAATATTCTTCTATTAATTTTTTAACTCCAGCAAGCTTTACACATATACAGAATAGCTCAATAGCAATTTTTAATTCTTCTAAAGAAGGATAACTTGGAGCTAATCTAATATTTGAATCATGTGGATCTTTTTTATAAGGATAAGTTGAACCGGCAGGAGTTAAAGTAACACCAGCCTTTTTTCCAAGTTCGATGGTTTCTTTTGCACACCCTTCAAGTGTATCTACGGTAACAAAATATCCACCATCAGGAACCTTCCAAGTTGCTAATCCTGTACCAGAAAGTTCTCTATCTAATGTTTCTAAAACTAAATCAAATTTAGGTCTTAAATCTTCTGCAAGTTTCTTCATATGTTCATTAACACCATCTGCATTTTTAAAGAAATGAACTATTCTTAATTGATTAAGTTTATCAAATCCAATAGTTTGTACAGACATATGCTGTTTAATTTCTTTAATATTATTTTCACTGCTGGCAATTATTGATACACCTGCACCTGGAAAAGTGATTTTTGAAGTTGAGAAAAAGTAATATACTCTATCAGGATTATTTGCTTTTTCACATTCATCTAATATATTTAATAACTTATGAACCTTATGATTTCCATAAAAATGATGTACCCCATAAGCATTATCCCACATTATTCTAAAGTCTTTTGCTTTAGTTTTCATTTTAGCTAATCTTCGTACTGTTTCATCACTATAACATACCCCTTCTGGATTAGAATACAAAGGAACACAAAACATACCTTTTATACTTTCATCTTCTGCTACAAGTTTCTCAACAGTATCCATATCAGGCCCATCATCTGTCATATCGATATTTATCATTTCTATTCCAAATTCTTCACACATAGCAAAATGTCTATCATATCCTGGACAAGGACACAAAAATTTTATATTTTCAATTTTACTCCAAGGTTTATTACCTTGTGTTCCAAATAGAAAATTACGTGCTATAGCATCATATTCTAAATTTAAACTTGCATTTCCACCAATTATAATATTTTTTTCATTTATATCAAGTAAATCAGAAAATAGTTTTTTAGCTTCTGGTATTCCATCTAAAATTCCATAATTTCTTCCGTCTATACCAGCTTCTGTTTTATAATTATCCAGTTTATCTAAAATACCATTTGATAAATCTAATTGAGTGCTGCCAGGCTTTCCTCTTGACATATCTAGTTTAAGATTATGATTTACATATTCTTTATATTTATATTCTAAGTCTTCTTGATATTTTAATAAATCATCTTTTGAAAACTTTGTTACATCAGTCAATTTAAAATCATCCCCTTGTAGTTTAAAATAATACCATTAAAATTATAACACCATAATACAAAAAATTGTATAATAAATAATTTTATTTTTATATTTTTATCAAATAATCTTTAAATTCTTTAATATTTAAGATTAGTTTTTTATATTCAGGATAATCTTTCAAAATTCTATTTATACATTTTATGCAAAATTCTCTTTTAACAACATAGCTTTTTCTCATTTCTTGTTTATATCCCCATATATGAGTAAAATCTTTTTGAGTATTTTGTTCTAAATACTCTAATTCATATATACTGTTAATATTATAATTAAGAAATTTAGCACATAATGATATTAATCTTTGTTCTGCAAAAACCATATTCCTAATTGTATCATTACCTATATTTACATTCTGCATAAAATCAATGCTTGTATCAACATAATAATTTTTAAAATCATTGTTTCCTATGTATACAAAAGCAGTATTACAAGGCAGCTCAGTATAATCAAAACTTTTGTTTATCTTATATTTATTATTAAGTACTATGTCCTTTATATCAGGGTATATTTTATTATCTAAATGTTCTTTATGAATTACATATATGCCTTTTTCATTCTTAAAACAATTTAATTTATTCCAAACAATAAAATCGGTATCCATCATAACAATTGGTGCTTCTTCATTTTTTAACGCATAAATCTTTCCTGCTGCCCAATATAGTTTTGGGTTAATGTTTTTAATATTATCTAATGAAGTATCAATGCCAAGATCCCATATTTTATCAATGCCAAGATATTCGTAATATTCTTTTCCAATTGAATCAGTTACCATTTTTATTGACCCATTGTTTTCTCTCCATTTTAATGCTGAAAGAATAGTAGTTAATATTTCAAAATCGTCAATATAATATTTTCTGTGTTTTTGAGCAGAAAAAAAAGGAGTAGTCCAATTTGAATGAAATGCATTTATCATTTAGACACCTCCTATTAAATATTATTTAAACCATATCCAAATACACCTGTTGATGTTTTAACATAGGATGTACTTGTAATCTCCATGGATTTATCATAATATTCTTTTATTTTCGATTCTTTTGCTAATTCACTTTTTACTAGTTCATTTATTGCTTTATCTTCAAGTATATATATCGTTATTTTATTACCATTTATGGTTTCTTCAATAGTAATTAATAAATCTATATTTTTTATAGCTCCAACCATATAAAATAAGCTGTCATCATACTCTTTAATTAATATAGCTGAATTACTAATATTTATAGAATATATATTTTCTTTAGATATTGGAATAAAAGCATTATTTATAACCTTATATACTAAAAAATTAGTATTTTGAAGAATTATTCCTAGTATATCTTGGTTAAATAAAAAATCTAGCAAATGATCTTTTTTTCTAACCATTACCATATATATAACTCCTTATAATTAATTACAAGTTTATTATAGCATTGATTCTATGTTTTAACAATGAAGTTTTATCCTTATTTTTATACTAAATTATGTTAAGAATATTCTTCTTTTTCAGTTTCAATAGCAACAATTTCAGCATCAGTACATTCTTCCACATAATTAATTATATTATCAATAATTGAATCTATTTTTGTTGAAGAGGTAGAAAGTCCACATATACCTATAATAATAGACTTATGAACATCCTGATTATCTGCTTCACATACTGATATATTAAACTTATTTTTAAGTTTTTGTATTAAACTTTTTACTACCATTCTTTTCTCTTTTAAGGAATGTACCCAAGATGCCCTTAGTTCTATTTTCATAACAAATACTTTCATAAATCACTCTCCTATCTTTATATGTTAGTATATGCAAAAAAAGCTTATCCTATTTTAAAGATAAGCTTTAATACTTAATTATTATAAATTTAAAATATCTTGTCTGATTTTTTCTAATTGTTCTTTCTTTGGTATATAATTAATTGCAATTCTATCTAAACATATTTCGCAACCACACTTAACAAGTTCTTCTTCTACTTGTGGGATGCTTTGTCCTCCCCATCCATAAGAACCAAAGGCAAATCCTTTTCTATTCTTTGGAGATAAACCTTTAAAATAACATAAGAATGAAGCAACTGTTGGTAACATATTATTATTCAATGTAGGAGATCCTACTACTATATATTTTGAATCAAGTACATCAATGATAATATCAGAAATATGAGTTTCTTTAATATCAAATAATTTTACTGGAATTCCTTTTTCTTTAAAGGCTTCAGTAATAGTAACCGCTAATTTTTCTGTAGAATGCCACATACTATCATAAACTACTAGAGCTCTTTCTTCCGGTTCATTTTTACTCCATTTTGCATAATCATCAAGTATATCTGAAATATGTGATCTCCAAATAACTCCATGACTTGGAGCAATCATATCAATATCTAATTTAGATAATATAGGGAATATATGTTGCATTTGCTTTCCATAACACATTAATATGTTAGCATAATATTTCTTTGCTTCCCTCATTACAAGATCTAAAGGTTCTTCATCATCAAAACGTCCTGCTGAACAATAGTGTTGCCCAAAAGCATCATTAGAAAATAATATTTTTTCTTCTGGACAGTATGTAACCATATTATCTGGCCAATGAAGCATTGGAGTACCAACAAATTGTAAAGTTCTTTTACCAATACTTAGACTATCTCCACCTTTTACAGCAATATATCCTAAATCACCATAATGAGCTGTTAATCCTTTAAGACCACTAGGTGAGCTAGTAACTATCTTTGCATTTGGAGCCACTTTAAGTATTGCAGGTATAGAACCTGAGTGATCCATTTCTACATGATTTGAAATTAGATAATCTATTTTTGAAGGGTCTATAATTTTAGAAACTCTTTCAATTAATTCTTCAGAAAAAGGAGCTTTTACAGTATCAATTAATGTAATCTTATCATCAATAATTAAATAAGCGTTATATGTAGCTCCATGATTAGTAGTATATCCGTGAAATGAACGAACATTCCAATCTAAAGCCCCTACCCAGTATATACCTTTTTTCACTTCTATCGCATTCATTCTTTTCCCTCCATTATTATAATTATATAGTACAAATTGGTAAGTAATAATTATTTTACCTAACTCTTATTCTATAATTAAGATTCTTTTATGTCAATAGAATAGCCAAAGCTTTTAAATATATAAAGTTAAAAGCCTTAGCTATTACAAAATATATTAAATTAATTTTAAAAGAAAGTTTTCAATATAGTTTGAGACAAAGAATCTACAATTCCCTTTGTAGTAATTCTTATTTCTGGAATTACTGGCAGACTTATAAATCCAAGAGTCATAAAAGGATCTATGCCTTCTTTTACACCAAGCTCTTTAGCTATGTTTTTTATTTTTGTAATATCCTTGTGAATTTCATATACAGATTTATCACTCATTAACCCAGCAATTGGTAAAGGAATACCATACTTAATTTTCCCATTTAAGGTAATTACAAAACCACCTTGATTTTCTTTAATCCAATTTGAAGCTAATGCCATGTCTTTTTTATTTGTTCCAACTGTAATTATATTGTGAGAGTCATGAGATACACTAGTTGCAATTGCTCCATCTTTTAATCCATAACCTTTAATTAGACCTAATCCTATATTACCGGTATTTTTATGTCTTTCAATTACTGCAATTAAATTAATATCATTTTCAATATACTCATCTTCTTTAATTCTCTTTAAAATAACTTCTTTTGTTAATAATTCATCTTTAATAAGCTCAATTACTCTCATATTATTACCATCTTCTTTAAATTGGAAGTCATTTTCACTTAAGTTCTTTAAATTAAAAGAATGATATATTTTCTTATTAATGTCATTATTAATTATACTTTTAATGTCAATTAGTATTTTACCATCCTTTGCAATTTCCCTACCCTTATAAAATACATTTTCTACATTAAAGTCTTTTAAATTATCTAAAACCACAAAATTAGCTAAATATCCCGGTGCAATTGCACCAATGTTTTTAATGCCAAAATATTGAGCAGTATTTATTGTTGCCATTTTAATTGCTTTAATAGGATCTGCTCCTAAAGTTATTGCTTGCTTAATAATATAGTCAATATGACCAAATTTAAGAAGATCACCTGGATGTTTATCATCAGTTACTAAAATACATCTGTTATAGTATGGTGCTTTAAACAAATCTATTAATGACGCTAAATTCTTAGCTGCTGTTCCTTCTCTTATCATTATCCATTGACCTTTTCTTAATTTATTTAATGCTTCTTCAAAGGAACTACATTCGTGATCAGAAGTTATCCCAGCAGTTACATATCCATCTAAATCTTCCTTTTTTATTTGAGGTGCATGTCCATCGATGATTTTATTATTTCTCATTGTACTAATAATCTTTTCAAGGGTGTTTTCATCACCATTTATAACACCAACATAATTCATTACTTCTGCTAAGCCAAGAACTCTTTCAGAATTAAAATACTTTTCTATATCTTTAGATTTTAGTTCTGCTCCAGACTCATCTAATTTAGTTGCAGGCACACAAGAAGGCATCATAAAGTATACTTCCATTGGTAAGTCTTTTGTAGCCTGTAACATATAATCTATTCCATCTAATCCTGAAACATTTGCTATTTCATGGGGATCAGTTATAATTCCTGTTGTTCCATGAATACAGATTGCCTTTGCAAATTCCTCAGGTTTAACCATAGAACTTTCTATGTGTATATGACCATCTAAAAACCCTGGTGCTATAATTTTATTTTCAAAATTTAATTCTAATTCTCCTTCATAATTACCAATTCCAACAATGTACCCATCTTGAATTGCAATATCACCTTTTAATATTTCATTTGTAAAAACATTAATGTATGATGAATTCTTAAGTACTAATTCAGCCTTTTTTCTTTTAGTGGAAACAGATAATTTATCTTGAAGAGTCTTAATGCTTAAATTGTCATTCATCTTACTTCCTCCTTTTTATACATTATACACAATATATAATTAATATCCACTAAAAAAAAGGACTAATTATTAATTATTTTAATAAGATTTTGTATGTTCTCAATTTCTCTTTTAAGCTTTTTGTTTATATCCTCTGGAGAATTATCTACGAAGTGAAAGGCATCAATATCATCATATATACCAATATGCAAATTATTATTATTTACAAGTATTAAAACAGGAATTTTACTTTGTTTACTATATTCTAGGAGACTTAAAACAAAGCTTTCTTTTAAAAATTTCTCCATAGTACTTTTATTATATCCAATCATATAAAAGTCATTATTAATATTAAATTTAATTTCGTCTTTTTTCTCTAAAAACTCATTAAAATAATTTATATCTTTGTTACGTATTTGCAAATCACAATATTTATTATAGTTTTCTACTATTAACCAGTGTCCATTAAATTTAACTATATCTTCTATTTCTTCATTGCTATGCTCAACATTTCTTAAATAAAAATGAAAATAATCAAAAGACATATTATTATATACTCCAGTTATTATATTCTTTATATTATAAACCTGCATATCTTTGAAAACATTTGTATTAATAATTGAATCTATATGCTTAGAGGTACTATTAAATTGAAAATTGGGCTCCTTAAAATTATTACTTAATTGCTTTATTATATTTTCTTTAATAGTACCTATTTGTTTTTCATTATATTCTTCTTCATAAGATAAATAATAAATAAGAGTTCCTAATATTATTAAAATCAAAGCCATAATCTTAGAAAAAAAGATTATAATCAGACC
>JAAYPK010000022.1 GCA_012519845.1 Clostridiales bacterium | reverse complement strand
TTTCTCCAAATACAGTTAATGTAGGAGAAGATGTATCAATTTCAACTACAGAAGCTACAGGTGGAAAAGGAGAAAAAACATATAAGTTTGAAGCAATAGATTCTAGTAGTAATTCAGAAGTTATTAAAAATTTCTCATCATCAAAAACAGCAACATGGACACCTAGAAAAGCAGGAACTTATACAATAAAGGCTACTTATAAAGATGAAGCAGGAACAACAAAGGAAAAAACACAAAAAGTTGTAGTTAATGAAATAAATGAATTAATTATTAATAACTTTGAAGCTTCAAAAGATTCACCATTAACTCTTGGATCATCAGTGAAATTATTTGGAGATGCAGAAGGAGAAGGAACAGTTAAGTATGAATTTACAGCAACAAGTGGTGGCTATGAAGAAACAATACAAAGTTTAAATACAAATAGTACTGTAACATGGACACCAAAGAAAGCAGGAACTTATACATTAACATTAAGAGTAACTGATAGTACTGGAGCAGAAAAAACCAAAACAATAAGAAATTATGTTGTTAAAGAACGAGATATTACAGAATTGGTTATAAATAGTTATAGTGTATCAAAATCTTCACCAGTAAATGTAGGAACAACAGTTACATTAAATGCAGATGCAGAAGGAGAAGGAACCGTACAATATAGATTTGTTGCATATAGTGGAAGTTATCAAGAAGTTATAAAGGATTTTAGCACAAGTTCATCAGTAACATGGACACCAAAGAAAGCCGGAACATATAATATATACTTTGTAGCAAAGGATTCAACAGGGAAAACAGTTAAAAAGGTTATAAATAGCTATGTAGTTAAAGCTACACAAGAACCATTAAATATGATATCATATAGTGCATCAAAATCTTCACCAGTAAATGTAGGAACAGCAGTTACATTAAATGCAGATGCAGAAGGAGAAGGAACAGTACAATATAGATTTGTTGCATATAGTGGAAGTTATCAAGACGTTATAAAGGATTTTAGCACAAATTCATCAGTAACATGGACACCAAAGAAAGCCGGAACTTATAATATATACTTTGTAGCTAAGGACTCAACAGGAAAAACAGTACAAAAGGTTATAAAGAGTTATGTAGTTAAAACTACACAAGAACCATTAAATATGACATCATATAGCGCATCAAAATCTTCGCCAGTAAATGTAGGAACAGCAGTTACATTAAATGCAGCTGCAACAGGAGAAGGAACAGTACGATATAGATTTGTTGCATATAGTGGAACTTATAGTGAGGTTATAAAAGATTTTAGCACAAGTTCTTCAGTTACATGGACACCAAAGAAAGCCGGAACTTATAATATATACTTTGTAGCTAAAGATTCAACAGGAAAAACAGTGCAAAAGGTTATAAAGAGTTATGTAGTAAAATCAATTGAACCTGTAACAATAAATAGTATTACTACATCACCAGCTGCACCACAAGAAATTGGAGCTAAAATAAATATAATAGCAAATGCTAAGTCATTAAATGGATATGCATTAACATATAAATTTAATGTATATGAAGGATTAAGCGGTTGGAAATCTCTTGGATCATTTACTTCAGCAAATAGTGTTTCATGGACACCAAGTACTTCTGGTTTATGCACAATAATGGTAGAAGTAAAAGATGGATATGGAAATAGAGCAATAGAAACAATGATATATGAAGTTAAGGATAAGGTAACTAGAGTAGAAGAGAATAATTCTAAAATAAATTATATAGGAGATTGGAAGAGCTATTCTTCAACAAAATATAGTTCAAACAATAAAGTAATGCATTCAAGAGCAGCAGGAGCGAAGGTAACATTTAGCTTTACTGGAACAGGAATAAAGATAATAGGATCTAAAGGAACTAATAAGGGATATATAAATGTATCTATAGATGGAGGAGCTCCTGTTGAAGTAGATTTATATTCAAAAGAAGAATTAAATGTAGAATCTTTATTTGAAAAGACAGGATTAACAAAAGGAACTCATAAAGTTACTATAGAAGTAACAGGATTCCAAAACTTACTTGCAAGTGATTGTAAAGTTGTTATTGATGCTTTTGATATAATTAACGGATCAATCTAAAAACTATATTTTAATTAAGTAATCCCTGAATGATTATGTAATCATTCAGGGATTTTTTTGCTTTTAGGCATATTTAATTATTTTATGCATATTATTTTAAGAGAGAAATAGATAACTTAAGTTTAAATTGGAGAGGAAGTTTTAAATGAGAAGTAGCGGAATAATAATGCATATATCGTCACTACCTGGGAAATATGGGATAGGAACTCTTGGGGAGGAAGCATATAAATTTGTTGATTTTTTAGTAGAATCAGGGCAAAAGTATTGGCAGGTTTTACCGTTAAATCAAACTAGTTACGGAGATTCACCTTATCAAAGCTGCTCAGCTTTCAGTGGAAATCCATATTTTGTTGATTTGGACATGCTTAAAGATGAAGGGCTGTTAGATGAAGAAGATTATTTAAGTGTAGATTTTGGTGATGATGAGGAATATGTAGATTATAGTAAAATATTTAAAAATAAATTACCTGTTTTAAGAATAGCATACAATAATTCTAAAGGATATTATACTGAAGAAATAGCAGAATTTATTAAGGAAGAGAAGAAGTGGATAGAGGATTATGGGCTATTTATGGCAATAAAAACGGAATCAGGTGGGAAAAGCCTAAAAGATTGGAGCCTGGAACTAAAAGAAAGAAAGAAAGAGAGTTTAGATAAGTACAAGGAAGAATTAGAGGATGAGATTAATTTTTGGATATTCATACAATATTTATTTTTTAAACAATGGAAAGAATTAAAATCATATGCTAATGAAAATGAAATAAAAATAATAGGTGATATACCTATATATGTAGCGGAAGATAGTGTTGACCTATGGGTTAATCCTGAAAATTTTAATGTTAATAAAGATTTGATACCAATATCAGTAGCAGGCTGTCCACCAGATACATTTTCATTAACAGGTCAGTTATGGGGAAATCCTATATACAATTGGGAAAAAATAAAAGAAGATAAGTATGAATGGTGGATTGAAAGAATTAGAGCAAATTTAAAAATATATGATGCTATTAGACTTGATCATTTTAGAGGATTTGAATCATTTTACGAAATACCATATGGAGAAAAAACAGCGGAAAATGGTAAATGGGTTAAAGGTCCTGGAATTCAGTTGTTTAATGAAATAGAGAAAAAATTTGGAAATATAGAGATAATAGCTGAAGATTTAGGATATATGACAGATGAATTAATTAAATTTAGAAAAGAAACAGGTTTTCCTGGCATGAAGGTATTACAATTTGCATTTAATAAAGAAGAAGATAGTGAATATTTACCACATAATTATAATAAAAATTCGGTGGTTTACACAGGAACTCATGATAATGATACAGTTATGGGATGGATAAATGAAAGTGGAAATTTAGATGAAGTTGAATATGCAAAAGATTATCTTGCGTTAACTGAGGAGGAAGGATATAATTGGGGATTTATTAGGGGAGCATGGGGAAGTACTGCAAATATTTCTATAGCATTAATGCAAGATTTTCTAGGGCTTGGAAGCATAAGCAGGATGAATAAACCTTCAAAATTAGGGTATTGGAAATGGAGAATGAAAGAAGATGCTATAAGTGATAAATTGAGTAATAAAATAAATGAATTAACAAAAATATATTGTAGAATAAAAAATAATTAAAAAGTATTTTAGTGAAATTCATGTATTTGTAAAAAAAAACAATAAAAAAATAAAAT
>JAAYPK010000021.1 GCA_012519845.1 Clostridiales bacterium | reverse complement strand
CTTTGGAAGAAGAGTTAAAGATACTAAAGGCAAATGTATTTGGTAAATCTGAAAAGCTATATCCGCTTATTATGCAAGAAAAAATAATACTAGAATTAGACACTTTGTTAATTGATAGTGGTCTTAGTGCTAATATTGCTTTTAGTCCTATAGAAGTATCTCCTGCTGAAAAATTGGTATCACCAGAAATAAAAAAGATAGAAAGTTCACTAAAAGCTTTTGTAGATGAATATAATGGTAATGTAAGTAATGAAGCTGAAAGCATTTCAGATACTTCTGGGGAAAATTCTTCAGGGAATAGTACAACTAATAGTAGCAATGAAGAAGAGGGAGCTAATCAAAAAAATAATAAGGGAAATAGTACAACTACAGAGCAGTTAAAGGTTGCAATAAATTTTTCTGGAACTTATGAAGCTTTAAAAAGCTTTATTGCTTCAGTACAAAATTATGAAAGAAAAATAGTAATTCCTAATATTTCGATAACAGCCCAATCTGAGACAGAATTAACCGGAGTTATGAATTTAGAATTCCATGCAGTTCCTAAAATAGATGACCAAGATATAGACTATTTAATATGGTCATTAAATAATATATATGGAAAAGAAATATTATTTAGCAGTGGTGAAGCAAGCGGGGCTTATGCCTCTACAATTGAGGAGCAAAGCAGTGAGGAAAATGTAAATGACTTTGTAATGATGCTTAAATCACCAAGCTCAGAATTACCTACAGTAACCATAGGAAAGGCTAAAGATGATTCAAGGGAAAGTTACCTTTACTCAGATAATGCTGGAATAGAATCAGTAGAAATAAGCTTTGAAGAAGTTGATGGAAATACATTTTTTAAATATAAGACCAGCAATTCATATTATCCAAGAAACAATTCAGCAGAAGGAAAGATCTTTGTTCCCAAATCAGAAAATATAGTTCTTGAAATAATAAGTGAAAATAGGACTGGAACTTCTGATAATTCAGGAGTAAACTTAAAGCTTATAAATAATACAAGCAGGAAGGTTGAAGTAATAATAAAAAATGATGATATCTCAAATCCTAGAGTCTCAGTAACAAGTGAGGGTTATACTGTAAATGTAACTAAAAAGTAGGTGTTTACCATGAAAACTAATAAACTTAAGGCAAAAAAAGGGATGACATTAATTGAGTTAATAATTAGTGTTGCCCTTTTATCAATATTAATAGTACCTTTATCCGGCTTAGTAATATCAAGTTTAAGCAATAACAAAAGATCAGAATATAAGCAAAGGGCAAGTTATGTGGGGCAAAAGGTATTAGAAGAATTAAAGGCCTATGATGAAATACTTTTAAAGGAAGAGGGAGGAACTGAATATTTTGAGCTTCTAGATGGAGATAAAATAGTAAAAAGTTCAGAAGGGTCTTCCTTTTCAGGAAACTTTAGTAGAACTATATATGGAAGTATTTCAGAACCCTTAAGTACTGGAGAAGAAATTTATCAAGTTTCAGTTACCATGGAAAGAAATGATAAATTTCAATATAGTGATAAGGACAATTTAAATGAATATAGTAATGCTGATTTTAGACTTAACTTTTTAAAGGATTTTAATAATAAGGTTAATCTAGCTTCTGATCCAATTAATAAGAGCTTAAGTGTTAGTAATAATGACGAAATAATAGTAGAATTAAATGATAATCTCAATTTAAAAATATATAAAAAAAATAATGAAGCTTCTAGTATAGATGAAACAAAATCTGCAGAAATAAATAACAAATTACTTTTATATGTTGATGAAACTTATAGTAATAGCAATAATATAGAAATAAAAAATAACACTAGTAATATTATTTATGTGTATCTAATTAAGAATGCTGCTTCTTCGGGGAAATTAAATATAATTCCTAATAGTGGAAATGTAATACTTTATGAAGAAGATGAAATAGAAAAAAATCAAATTGGTGATTTGTATAACTATACTGTTATAGTCAGTGATAATAATGGTAAAGAACTATTTAGAGGAGCTTCAAGTAAAAATTTATATATAAGGAAATAAGTTTATAGGAGGTGGAGTAAAGTTGAGAATTAGAAAAAAGAAAAGGGGATCCACCTTTGTAATAGTAATTGTAGTTATGGCAATTATTTTTACAACTGGAACCACTATTTTAGCAGTTACAGCAAATGATTATAAGATGAGAATTGCACAAAGCAAAAAACTTCAAAACTTATATGAAGCAGATTCAGGTTTAGATATAGTTGAAAATATAATAATTAAAACTTCTCAAGAAGCAATAAAATATGCAGATAAAGAAGTTAAAGAAGAATTTGCATCATTAGAAGATAAGGATAGAAGTGAAGCTGCAGTAAATGAATTTTTTAAAGATAAATTTTATAAATTTCTAACTGTTATAAATAAGCAGACAATTAATGATAATGGCACTCCTAGAAATGTTGATATATTAGAATACTTAATTTTAGAAAAGAAATATATAAAATCCATTCTTGATAGTGGAAGATTGGAGTTTGAAGAGGCTGTAGATCCTGCTCAGGACAATTTTATAATTGAAATACCAGAGAACGGATATAATCCTAGTAATAGCGGAATAAAAATAACAGTTAATTCAACTTTCGAAACTACTGAGGG
>JAAYPK010000020.1 GCA_012519845.1 Clostridiales bacterium | reverse complement strand
TAAAAGAAAAAATAAACTTAAATTTAACAATGTTTGTATCAAATAGCTTTGCAGTTATAATTGATAATCCTTGCGATAATAAAACTCCAATAATTAATCCAAAAACTAAAGAAATAACACCTATAATAAAGGTTTCTATAAAAATTAATGAACAAATTTGATATTTTTTCATACCAATAATACTGTATATTTTAATTTCTTTTTTTCTTCTTTTAATAAGAAAATTATTTGCATAAATTAATAAAAATCCAATTATTATCGAAACTAAAAATGATGCTTTTTCCAAATATCCCTCAACAAATGAAAGGATATCATTATTATTAAATTTATAATTCATCATTAGTTTTTGTGATTCTATTGAATTGAAAACATAAAATACACTAACTGATAAAATAATAGTAAAAAAATATATTTTATATTCCCTAAAATTATTAAGAATGTTCCTACATGCTAACTTAAAATTCATCTTTATACCCACTATTATCCCCATACTTTTCAAAAACATATTTATCTATTTTAAATTGTATTATTGCTAATATTATTAATAAATCAACAATCCATATACTTTTTCTTTGAAATTTTATTGTTAAAATTCCACCAATTAATGCCCCTATAATAAAGAATAAAATAATAGTATAGTACCTTATAGCCTTTTCTTTATTAGCTTTATCTCTATTTATAAAGTACATATATAACCATTGTGAAGCACTTCTTAAGTTTCCTGTACACATAGTTGTGCTAAAAGGTAAGTCTATTAATTTTCTAAATGATGATATTTGAATAGATGAAACAAAAGAAATACTAATTGTTACAAAAGCACTGGAAATCTCTTTAGGCAGAAATCCAATAATGAATAAAATTACTCCTTCAATAATAAGAATATTATTTTCCCAAAACCCCAAAAATCCAGTTGTCCAATTATTTCTTATATATTCTGAGACCCATACTCCTATAATAAATGCAACTATAGGTAACAAGCTTAATACAGCTTCAAAAAAGTTACCTTTTGCTATACTTACTCCAAAAATAACTAAATTACCAGTTTGAGCATTTGCAAAAACTCCCCCTTCACCAATATATGTATAAGCATCAAGGAACCCTCCAATTGTTGCAAGTAAAACTCCTAATCTTACTGACTCAGAAGTAACCCTATGTCTAAATATCTTTTCTCTAAATTTTATCATTTGTCTTACCCCCTAATTTCTTTATTAAAATAATAGTTCTAAATCCCCTCCAAGTAAAGTTTCTACTTCAATTATTCTATTAAAAAAATCTTTTCGTGTATCTTTTCCCCTAATAATTTCATTGAATATTTTTCCATCTTTAATAAACAATATTCTATTAGCATAACTTGCGGAAAATGCATCGTGAGTTACCATAAGTATAGTTGATTTTAATGTTAAATTTAATTTTTCTAAAGATTCAAGTAAACTTTTTGATGATTTTGAATCTAATGCTCCAGTTGGTTCATCTGCTAGTATTAATACCGGATCTCTAACCAAAGCTCTTGCCGCAGCAATCTTTTGTTTTTCACCTCCAGACATTTCGCAAGGAAACTTGTCTAATATATTATTAATATCTAATTTTGTTGCAACTTTTTTAATTTTATTATTAATTTCTTCTTTTTTAACTTTTTTAATTGTAAGAGCTAATGCTATGTTTTCATAACCATTTAATACCTCTAACAAATTAGAGTCTTGGTATATTAATCCTAATTTATCTCTTCTAAACTCCGTTGATTTTTTAGAATTAAAATTTGTTACTTCTTCAGAGTTTATTAATATACTTCCACCACTTACTTTCTCAATGGATGATATGCACTTTAATAATGTAGTTTTTCCGCTTCCTGAAGGTCCCATTATACCAATAAATTCACCTTCCTCAACCTTTAAGGATATATTATCTAATACTTTTGTTATGTTCCCCTTATCTCCATAATATTTAACTACATTATTAATTTCAAGAACTTCCCCCATATTAAACCTCCATGCTGAATTTGAGTATTATTTAACTTTTATTTTACCATAAATAAAAGGCTTATTAATTAATTTTGAAGCCTTTTCCTCCACAAGCTCTGAAAATCCACTAATCCAAGTAGCCTTGCGATTTTTTTATAAATTAGAAACTAATCATTTTATTTATGGGAAACATTATTTTTACTGTTGTTCCAACACCTACTTCAGATTCTAGATTAATCCCTAATCCAAGTTTTGAGCATAAACTTTTGCATAAATAAAGACCTATACCTGTTGATCTTCCATATTTTCTGCCATTTTCTCCAGTATACCCTTTATCAAAAGCTTTTAACACTCCTTTTTCATCCATTCCTATCCCATTATCATTTATATACAAAATAATATTATTATTTTTTTCTTCACTATAGATATTTAGAACCTTATCTTCTTTTTCCATATATTTAATAGAATTTGTAATAATCTGATTAATAATAAATTCAATCCATTTGCTATCTGCATAAACTATTTTATCAATATTATTTAATTCAATTTTAACTTTATTGTTTATAAGAGAATTACTATTTCTTTTAATTACCTTAACAATACTATCTTTTAAGTTCATTTTCCTAACTAAATAATCCTTTTCAATACTATTGCTTCTTGCATAAAAAAGAGACTGTTCAATATAATCCTCAATTTTCTCAACCTCTTCTTCAATGCTTTTAGTAATATTAGATGTATTATTTTCGATTAATAATTTACAACTAGCTATTGGTGTTTTAATTTCATGAACCCATAATTCAATATATTCTCTATACTCTTCATTATTCTTCTTAATAGAATTTATATTGTCAACCATAGCTTTATTGGTATTACATAAAATATCGTAAAGTATTTTCCCTTCTAGAAAAGAAGGTTCTTTTATCATATCTGATATAAGATATTTTTCCTCTAATAAATTTAAAGTTTCATATAAATTATTGTAGAATTTTCTTTTGTTAATATAATCATATAAATAATATATTAAGCTAGAAGCAAAATTTAATATAAAAATAAAAATAATTGCATAGCTATCCACATTAAGACCAAATAGAAGAGTAGAGGATAGTATTAAAGCAATAATATTAATTAAAATAAAGAATATCTTTTCCTTAAAATAACTTAATATACTCATTGTAATATGTATCCTTGTCCTCTTTTAGTTTTTAAATAGCCCTTTGCTCCAATCCCCTCTATTTTTTTTCTTAATCTATTAATATTTACTGTTAATGTATTATCATCAATAAATTCATCTGATTGCCAAAGCATTTTTATTAATACATCCCTAGATACAATATTCCCTTGTTCCCTAATTAATGCATATAATATTTTTCCTTCATTTTTTGTTAATTCAACTATATTTTCATTGAACATTAATGTACCTAATGACATATCATATATTAATCCATTACATTCAAGCTTTTTACTTTGACTAGGATAGCTTCTTTTTAATATTGAAGCTATTCTAGCTAATAATATTTCTGTATTATAGGGTTTAGTGATAAAATCATCTGCTCCTAACTTAATACTCATAAGCTCATCTATTTCTTTATCTCTACTTGTTACCACTATAATAGGTACATCAGAACTTTTTCTTAATTCTCTGCATAAGGAAAATCCATCGGTAAAAGGTAAATTAATATCTAACAAAATAATATCAGGTTTTGCCTCTAGAATTTCTTTAACTATATTTTCAAAATTTGTTGAAATTACGGTATCATATCCATGATTATTCAAAAAAGTACTTAATTCTTTTCTAATTTTTCCTTCATCTTCAACAATAAAAATTCTATATGACATGTTTACCTCCATTATTTCTTTAGAATACTATATCCATATGAATACTCATCATCTAAAATATATGAATCACCTTTTACCTTGGTTAATCCTAATAATATATATATATCTACTCCACAAAAACCTATAAGAATTACACTTGCAATCATTAAAAGCATACTTCCAGTAATAATTGAAATACAATATGGAATTATCCCTGTTATTAATAAAGGAAGTCCTTTACATATCCTATACATATTAACTTTTATAGGTTCTTCACTTCTGCAATAAGGCTTTAAATAATTATTATCAAAGGAAAATTCATATTTACCTTTCTCTCCTAGTAATTTAAATGATAAAATATGTATTAATTCGTGTAGTAAAAATCCAACTATAAATATACCAAACACTATAAAATAATCTTTCCAAGGATTAGCAAAAAAATCATATCCACCTCTAACTAAAACATATATTATAACTAATAATATTATTATAGGTAAAACTATTACTAAACCTTTTTTACATGCTGTTTCAATGCTTACTTTATTTACTGTTTCCTTATAGCCTTTTTCCATTAAAGTTTTCTTATCCAAAATGTTCCCTCCTAAATATTATTCTTCAATCCATTCTTTCCACACTTCTGGCATAAATCCAACTGTAGCTTTTTTACCATTTCTAACTATAGGAAGCTTAATTAATTCTTGATTTTTGAAAACAATATCTTCCTTTACTTCATTGCTTCTAATATTAGGCAAGTTACTTTTTGAATAGCTCTTCCCTTTATAATCTATTATCTCATTAATTCCTAAGGCAGACTTAACAGATACAAATTCACCTTTACTCATACCTTTTTCATTCATATCAATAAGTTGATACTTTATTCTTCTTTCCTTAAAAAACCTTTCAGCCTTTTTAGTATCAAAAGATTTTTTAGATCCAAATATCTGTATATTCATTTTTCCTCCTAGGTAAAAATCTTTATTCTTATCTTATATAGTATTATATCATACTATATTAAATACAAACTTGTACTTTTCTTATAAACTTTCCTTTTGAAACTGTACATTCATTAACTATATTAAAACCTGCTGATTTAATTATTTCATCCATATCCTCAAAAGAAATTAATATAAGTTTTAATGCAATTCTCCTTGCAGAATTTATTATATTGATTTGCTCCTGCACCGAAATAGGTGTAAACAGTCCATAAGGTAAATCAACTATTGCTACATCATATTTACAAGAAATATCATGTATACTTCCTTGTTTAACACTATCTATGTCATAGCCGAAAAATTCTAAATTCCTTCTTGCCTTAGAAACGATACTCTTATTTATATCTATACCTTTAATTGTTTCACCCATGGATAAACCCTCAATAACTACAGTTCCCACTCCACAACAAGGATCAATTAGAGATAATTTCTTTTTATTTTCTACTGCAATATTTATCAAAGCTCTTGCTACCCTAATACCTAAAGAATTTGAATAATTATTAGGTTTATTTTGATGAATATGCCATTTATAATTATTTCTTTCATACTCACCAAATATCCATTTACCATTTTCTTTTGTAATAGCTAAAATATTTTTAGGATTATGAATATTAGGTTCACCAACAATAGCATAGCCGATTTCTCTCATACTATTTAATCTCTCTTCATAAGTACACTTATCCTGCTCTAATTTAACATAATTAACTCTAAATTCATTATAATGTAATTTCTCCTTAGAAATCTTACTAACTATGGTGCTAAAATTCTCTTCAATAGAAATTATCTTAATTAATTCTTTAATAAATGGACTACGTGAAGGATCAACATATATATGAGAGTAAAAATATTTTTTCTTTGGTATTTCTCCAAAGAGACTTTTCATTTCCAATTCACATAGTTCTTTTTCATATACAGGATAGTTGATTATATATAAATATATATTCATTATCTCACCTATAATACAATAGCTTGAATTGATTTCATAATTGAAAGTGCTTTTTCATGCTGCTCCTTATCAAAACTGCTACATAATTTTGAATCAACTATTATTTTACTTTCAGGAAAAGTTGACTGCATTGTTACAACATTACTTATTACACATATATCAGTAACAACTCCCACAATTTCAATTTCTTCTATTTCTCTTCCAACATTATTTCTTATTTCTATTAATTCTTCAGGAGATAAGCCAAAAGATACTTTATTAATATGAATTGTATTCTCTTTATCTTTAAACTCCTTAAGAATTCCATATAATTCATGACCTTCAGTACCTTCAACACAATGTACTACAGGAAGGTTCTTCCCTTCCCTAGTATCTAAATAATTATCCTTATGTGTATCATAAGTAAAGATAACTATATAATTATTATCTAAATACCACTTAACCTTATTGTATATTCCTTTTTCTATTTTTTTTGCATCCTCAAAACCTAAAGCTCCATCAACAAAATCTTTTTGATAGTCAACAACAACTAATATTTTTTTCATACCGTCCTCCAAATATATTATTTTTAACTAATAAAACAAATCAATTTATCATAAAACTTGTTTTTTTCCCCTTTATTTTTAAATATTCTATAGGGAATAATTATTATTCTATTATTTGAATATACGTAAAAAGCATTATCTGATTTTTCGCAAGTAAAGTCCTTATTAATTAATAAATCTTCACTATCTATTTTACATATTTCTAAACCATTATCATTTAATTCAATGGTAGTGTCATACTTTGCAGAGTTTTTATTTACCTCTCTCCTATAAATTTTAGCTAATATTCCTTTATAGTTTTTAGATAATATATATACAAGTAGAACAACTATTATTATTTCAAGTCCTATTACCACAAAAAAATTAATTGATTTAAACACTAGTGAAACACAATATAATATGGTTGATACTAAACTAATAGAAAAGAAACATATTAGTACATTTAATGTTATTTTAATTTGTTTATTCTTATTCATTTGATGTATTAATAATTCTGCTAAATCATTCTCATTTATTTTATAATTATACATAGGATCACCTTAACCTATTATTGGGTAAGAGCCCAATATTTTTATTATATTTTCTTTGCTTATTTCATTAATCACTTCTTTAATTTTATTATCTTTATTTAAATCCCCTTCAATATCAATAAAGAAATAATATTGGCCTAAAGCTTTTTTTGTAGGTCTTGAAATAATAGACGTTAAATTTATATCTTTTTTAGCAAATTCATTTAATATTTTTGATAAAACCCCTGGTTTTGTATCTACTGCATTCATAATTGCTATTGAAGTTTTATACTTTTCTGTACCATTTAAATTATTAGAATTTTTAGATAAAACTATAAATCTTGTTTCATTAAACTCAGAATCTGTTACATTATTCACAATCAATTTAAATCTGTTATCTAAAAGATGAACTGGGACTATTGCCCCCTCTCCATCTTTCATTTTACTTACTTCATTAAATGACTCAGTATTACTTTCTGTAATAATAATCTTTACATCATCATTAAATTTTTCTATAAAATTATAACATTGACCTTTACTTTTAAATTGAACATAAATCTTATTAATATCTTTTAGATTCTTTCCATTTCCTAAAAAACAAAATTGTACTGGAACAACTATTTCACTAATTATTGTAAAATCATTCTGTGAAAGCAAATCTAAAGTTTGCTGAACATATCCATCTAAGGAATTTTCAATTGGAATTATTCCTAAAGAACATTCAGTATTTATACCATTAAATACCTTGCCTATTGTTGGATAATATATTGTTTTTCCATCTGTAGCTGTTAACTCTAAATACTTCTTAACAGCAAGACCACTAAAAGTCCCCTTTGGTCCTAAAGTTGCAACATTAATCATTTTTCCCCCCACTAATTAATCTTATTTAATATATATCTGTTGGTAAATTATTTTTTATCATTTTCAAACAGCTATCATTATTTTCTAATGCATAAATCGTTTTAATATTAGGTTCAACGTAAATTATATTATAATCTTTTTCATTATACTCTTTACGAACTTTAAAAGGTAAATCTTCTTTACCTAAATAAAAGTTAGATTCTACACCCTCTTTGTTTCCTCTTGCATCTAATCTCATCCATGAATCTAGTGATTTTATGTAAACAGCATTTAAGGCGTGAATCAGATACTTTTCTCCTGGCTTACTCCTTGAAGTTAGTTTTTGATAGCAAAAACCTGTAGGTATTTTTTGTCCTCTTAAAAGAGCTGCTAGTAACATAGATTTAGCATAGCATATTCCCTCTTTATTTTCTAAAACCTCTGATGCTGATTTTGTAATTTTGTCGCTTTTAATATCACCTGAGTGCTTTATTTTATCTCTTACAAATTCAAAAGCCTTTTTTATTACTTCATTATCAGAATTGCAATTATAAAATAATGTTTTACTTAGATTCAAAATTTCTTTATTCCTATAATTAATGTATTTTGATTCTTTAATATAATCACTGATTATCTTAGATTCTAAAATCAAATTCATAATACCCCTTCTTTTATTTATTAAAAAAATTAATTGTATTTAAAATAAGTTTTGTTATTTCATTATATCTATTAGGCATATCTTTATTAAAAGAAAGCATTTGTAGTAAATTTATTAAATCTCTTAACTTAGCTAATTCAAACCAATTATCAGGCAATTTATTAATAGCATAGGTATTGTATATTTCATAAAATAAATATATTTCATCAATACTAAATTCATAATCATATCTAAAAAATTGCCCAATGTCACCTAAGGAATGTCCTATATTTCCAAATTCCCAATCAACAAAATATACTATTCCATCAGATAAAATCATATTTTCACTTCTATAATCAGAATGTGTAAAACACTTAATTTTATCAATTTCTTTTATTTTATCATTACTTTTACTTATTATTTGCTCAAGGTTATAAGCGATTTCATTTCCTAACCTTCTTTGTACATTCCTATTATACAAAAATAAATTATACCATGTACTAAATGGTGGATAATTTAATTTATCAAATTCTCTACAGCTGTCTTCCTTAATGTTATGTAACAACGCCGCAGTAAATGCCACTTGTTTTATTATATTTCTATTGATTTTAGTTATAGGCTCCCCTTGAATATATTCATATACTAAATATACCAAATCTTTTTTTGAAAAATTAAATAGCAAATTAGGCATTTTTATTTTTGTTTTTAATAAATTATATGAATTAATTTCATTTCTGTATCCTATATTTTTTGCACTACATACTCTTAATAAATATTTTTTTTCTGTAGTAAAAACGATATAATTACTATTCCTGCCACCTTTATTTATTTTTTCATATTTACTAACTATTATTTTGTTATTAAATATATTAAAAATATCTATTACATCTTGTAATGATAATTCAATTCTATCAATAAACCTTTCATAAATTTCCCCCATAGTATTCTCCTAAACATTATATTATATTATTTTATCACAAGGTAATCTTTTAGTTAAGTAATAAAATACCAGGTAGTAAGTTAATAATTTACTACCTGGTATTTATCCTAAAATTAATATACTTTAACCTGTAAATAATTGTGACCAATATAGTGTTCCATTAGAATTATAAACCCACATTGTAACATTCTTAAATCTAGGTTCCAATATATTAGCTCTATGGGTTGATGAATTCATCCATGCATTTACTACTGCTTCTGGTGTTCTTTGTCCAAAAGCTAAATTCTCTCCCTTAGCACTAAAACTTAATCCATAATCGCTAAATACAGTAAAACATCTTCTTCCATCTGGTC
>JAAYPK010000019.1 GCA_012519845.1 Clostridiales bacterium | reverse complement strand
TTAAAGAAAGTTTATAAGCCAGAGATTCTATCATTAAAGGAAAACAATAATATATTAGAACAATTCTATAAAATGATATTAATGGTTAGAAATATAATAATTAATTCTAAAAATAAATTGGAATACATAAAGGACTTTAAAAAATTAATTAAAGAATATTCTATATATAGCAAAATATTAAAGGTGTTTATTCAAAATATTAGTGAAGAACCTATAAGTGAAGAAATGATAAAAGAAAAGTTAAATTTACTTAAGGTAGTAGAAGAGTATTATTATTTAGGAAAAGTAGAAGAAGGATTTAGTATATTAAATGAATTAGAACAAATATTTAATAATGATATAGATGTAATTAACCTTAAAGGTGTTGGACATTATTACCTAGGAAATTATAAAAAAGCTTTAATTAATTTAGCTTTTGTTTATGAGATGAAAGAAGATAAATTTGAAGCAGCTTATAACATTGCCATGATTTTTGAAGAAATTAAAAGAAATGATGATGCAAAATATTTTTATAATGTAGCATTTAATTTATGCAAAGATAATGAAATAAAGAAAGAGATTGAGCCAAAACTCAAGTAGGTATAAGATTTTGATATCAGTTTGTATGATTGTTAAGAATGAAGAAAAAAATATAGAAAAATCCTTAAAAAGTATTCAAAAATTAGGCTATGAAATTATTGTAGTTGATACAGGATCTACAGATAAAACTAAGGAAATCGTAAAAAGGTATACTGATAAATTATTTAATTATAAATGGTGTGATGATTTTAGTTTAGCAAGAAATTTTTCTGTTTCAAAAGCTAAGAACAAGTATATTTTTATTTTAGATGCAGATGAGGAAATAATTCAATTTGATAAAAATGAAATTGAAGAAACAATAATAAATAATGAAAATAAAATAGGAACAATAGAAGTAATTAATGAATATAAACGAAACGGTAATAGTTTCAAGTCCATTAGTAAGGTAAGCAGAATATTTAATAAAGATAAATATAAATTTAAAGGTGAAATACATGAACAGTTAGTACCGTTAATAGGTAAAAAAGAAGAATATCATGACTTGAATATAAGAATAAACCATTCAGGTTATAGCGAAGAGGAAATAAAAAGAAAAGATAAATTAAATAGAAATATTAGATTGCTTAAAAAGGAACTTTTATCAAAACAAGAGGATCCATATATATTGTATCAACTTGGAAAAACATACTATCTTATGGAAGATTATTTTCAAGCAACTAATTATTTTGAAAAAGCATTATCAATAGATTTAGATACAAAATTATATTATGTAGAGGATTTAGTTGAAAGCTATGGATATTCATTAATTAATAGTAAAAGGTATGAAGAAGCTTTAAATTTGTTAGGGGTTTATGATGAATTTAAGAGTTATTGTGATTTTATTTTTTTAATTGGTATGATTTACATGAATAATGGATATTTTAAAGAGGCTATTAATGAATTTACTAAAGCACTAAATTACAAAGAATGTAAAATGGTAGGGGTTAATAGTTTTCTTTCAACATACAACATAGGTGTTATTTATGAATGCTTAGGGGAAAAGGAATTAGCACTGTATTACTATAAAAAAAGCAATAATTATGAAAAGGCAAAGGATAGAATTAAGCTACTTAATGAGGAGAGATTATAGTGGAAATAATGGATATAAAAAAAGAAATAGAAGCATATATAAATTTGGGTAGAACAGATGAAGCAGAGGTATTAATAGAGGAATTCATAAAATCAATAGGGTTAGATGATGATATTGCTGGTATGTATGCCATTATTAAAATTTTCAATGGACAATTATATGAAGCATTAGAGTATATAAGAAAAGGCATAGAGATAAATCCATTTAATGAAGAATTATACTTTACCATGGGAAATATTTATGAGGAACTTAAGGAATATAGAAGAGCTTATTTATGTTATGAGCAGGCGGTATATTTATGCAATGATTTAGAGAAAAAAGAAATATTATTAAATAAAAAAAATGAACTTAATAATTATAAAGTACCTAAAGTATCTTTTATAATTCTTACGTATAATCAACTTGAATATACAAAGGTTTGCATAGAAAGTATTAGAAAAAATGTAAATCCAGAAACTTATGAAATTATTATTGTTGATAATAATTCTACTGATGATACAGTTAATTGGCTAAAAATGCAAAAGGATATAAAGGTTAGATTCAATACTGAAAATCATGGATTCCCTGGTGGGTGTAATGAAGGAATTGAAATGGCTAATGAAGAAAATGATATATTTTTATTGAATAATGATACAGTAATAATGACTAATTCAGTTTTCAATTTAAGGCTTGGATTATATAGCAGTAATAAAGTAGGCGCAGTAGGTGCAGTTAGTAACAATGTTTCATATTATCAAAATGTAAATATAAATTATGATAATTTTAATGATTATATAAAATATGCTGAAAAAAACAATGTACCAAGGGAAGAGAGCTATGAAGAAAGAGTTAAACTAATTGGATTTGCAATGCTTATTAAAAGAAAAGTGATAAATATAACCGGTGGATTAGATGAAAGATTCTCTCCTGGAAACTTTGAAGATGATGATATTAGTTTTAGGATAATAAAAGCAGGATATAAGCTATTATTATGTAAAGATTCATATATACACCATTTTGGAAGTGTTTCTTTTAGTAAAAAGCCTAAAGAATACAGTGATTTATTGAAGATTAATTCAGAAAAATTTAGTGATAAGTGGGGATTTTCAAGTACTTATTCAACCTGTATAAGATTCGATGTTGTGGATAATATTATTGAAGAAAAAGACAAAAAATTTAAAATATTAGAGATTGGCTCTGCAACTGGAGCAACTCTACTAAATATTAAAAGCAGGTATAAGAATGCTGAGATTTATGGAATAGATATTGATGAAGGTGCAATAAAGATTTGTGAGTGTTTTGCCAATGCAAAAGTAGTAAATGTAGAAACTGAGGAAATTCCATTTAATGAAGGATTATTTGATTATATTATTATGCCAGATGTTTTGGAACATTTAAGAAATCCAGAAGAAGTATTAGGTAAAGTAAAAAGATGCTTAAAGGATGATGGAAAAATAATAATTAGTATTCCTAATGTTATGCATTATTCTATTTTGGCTGATTTAATTAATGGTAATTGGACATATGCTGATTCAGGAATATTAGATAAAACACATGTAAAGTTCTTTACTCTAAATGAAATAATAAAACTATTAGATAAAGAAGAATATAAAATTGAAAAAGTTTCAGGAAATAAGTTATTTAATGAGGCAGATGGACCTTATTTGAAGAAGCTTATGGAGTTAAATAGTAATAAAGATGTAAGCATAGATCAGTATAAAGTTTATCAATATTTATTAGTTTGTAGCAAAAAAGAAATATATACAAAGAAAAGAAAAAATCTTATTAAAGTGCTTAGAAGGTTAGATTTTGATTGCTTAAACAAAGATATTTCGTCAGTAATATATGAAATTAATAATAATAAAATATCAAATGAGGATATAATAAATATAATAAAGTCACAGATAGTAAATAAGGTAAAGGTATTAAATGAACTTGCTATAGGATTTTTTAGTAGCAATAATTATGAAAATGTAATTCCATTTTTAAAAGAAGCCTTGGAAATTGATAAAAATAATGAAGATACTTTATATAATTTAGGTTATGTGCTAAATACTTTTGGTGAAAAAGATGAAGCAATTAAATATTTATCAAGGATAGAGAATAAAAATGAAGAAGTAAAAGAATTAATTAGTTTAATTGGAGTGTAGGATATGAATGAAAATAAATTTGCCTTTATTACATGTGTAAATAACAAAAATCAATATGAAGAAAGTGTTCATTATATAAATAATTTAACAATTCCAGAAGGATATGAAATTGATATTATTAGTGTGGAAGAAACTAATAATATTTTTGAAGGCTATAATGAGGCTATGAATTCAACTGATGCAAAATATAAAATATATATAAATGAAAATATATTAATAGTAAATAAGAATTTTTTACTAGATATACTATATATTTTCAAACGAAATGAAGAAGTTGGTATGATTGGGATTATGGGTTCAGAAGAGATTATGCCATCAGGAGAATTTACAAACTGCTATGGAAAAATATATGAAGCCTATGATGAGGGAATATTTAAGAAGGAAAGTTTAAATGTTAATAGTAGATATAAGGAAGTAAAAGTAATAAATGAATCTATTATAATTACCCAATATGATTTACCTTGGAGAAAAGATATATTTAGTGGTGATGATTTATATGGAGCAGTTCAAAGTATAGAATTTATATTAAAAGGATATAGAGTTGTAGTGCCTAATCAGTATGATCCTTGGTGTGTACATATTAATGAAAATTCAGAAGAAAATAATAAAAGTTTAAATAGAGATCTATTTATTAAGGAATATGGTAAGAGAATATTCCCTTTAGTGAGTATTTTAATACCAACCTATAATAGGCCAGAGTATTTTAAAGAAGCATTAGAAAGTGCAATAAATCAAACTTATCCTAATATAGAAATAATTATTGGTGATGATAGTACAAATAACCTAACAGAGCAATTAATAGAAAGTTATTTACAAAAATATGATTTTATTAAATATATTAAAAATGATAAAAATATTGGTCAATTTGAAAATGATAAAAAGCTATTATCTCTTGCTAAAGGTGAATACATAAATTATTTAATGGATGATGATTTATTTAGTGAAAATAAAATAGAAAAAATGATGGAATTATTCTTACAAGATAAAAATAAAGAATTATCTTTAGTTTCATCTAATAGGAATCTTATTAATGAAAATGGAAAAATAATAAGAAAATTTATTAATAAAGATAAAGAAAAGAATTTTTGTAATATAAAAATTGAAGGTAAAGAGTTAATAGAATATGTATTATGTTTAAATGATAACATTATAGGAGAGCCTACAACAGTATTGTTTAGAAAAAGTAAATTAAATAGTGATTTTGGAACATACAGAGGCAGAAAATTCATATGTAATGTAGATCAAGGAACTTGGTTTTCTTTGTTAGAAAATGGAAAAGGAATAATATTAAATGAACCTTTAAGTAGTTTTAGAATTCATGATAATCAGCAGCTTGATCAATTGAATGTTATTTTTGGAAGCCTTGAAGACTATGGTTTTATGGCTTTAAATGCAAGAAAATTTAATTTATTTAGTAATAATAAAGATTATTATTATTTACTTAGAAAATGCTATAAATATGGGAAATGGGTTGAAGAAAAATATGGTCAAAATAATGTTACGAAGGAAATTAATGAAAAGTTATTGTTAGAATTAGAGAAAATAAAAAGAACATTTCCTTTAGTTAGTATATTAATCCCTACTTATAATAGACCAGATTATTTTAAGGAAGCATTAGAAAGTGCAATTAATCAAACTTACCCTAATATAGAAATAATTATTTGTGATGATAGTACTGATAATCTAACTGAAGAATTAATAAAGGATTATTTAGTGAAATATAATTTCATTAAATATATAAAAAATGAAAGTAATTTAGGACAGTTTGAAAATGATATAAAATTATTATCCTTGGCAAAGGGTAAATATGTGAATTTCTTAATGGATGATGATTTATTTAGAGAAGATAAAATAGAAAAAATGATGGATATTTTCATAAATGATCATAAGGATGAAATAGGATTAGTATCTTCAAATAGGATGCAAATAGATAGTATAGGGAATAATATAGAAAACTACATAACAAAAAGTAACATGGATTATTTAAAAAATAAGGTATGGGATGGAAAAGAGCTAATTGAGTTAATTATTAATAATAATGATAATTTCCTTGGAGAACCAACTACTGTTTTATTTAATAAGGAAAAAATGACTGAAAAATTTGGATATTTCGGAGGCAGAAGATATATATGTAATGTAGATCAAGGAACTTGGTTTAACATTTTAGTTAATGGAAAGGGAGTTATTTTAGAGGAATCATTAAGTAGTTTTAGAATCCATGAAAATCAACAACTTCAAAGTGCTGAAATGGTAATTGGTGGAATTAAGGATTATTTATACTCAGTATTTAATGGACAAGAAAACGGAATTTTCACTAATAATTTTGATTATTATAAAGTTGTAAAACAATGTAATAAGTTTATGAGTATAATGGAAAGTAATTTTATTTTACCAAATGATTTTACAAAAGAGTGTAGATTTGATATTGAAAAACAACTAGAAAAGGCTAAAAATAAATTACCTTTAGTAAGTATTTTAATTCCAACATACAATAGGCCTAAATACTTTAAGCAAGCATTAGAAAGTGCAATAAATCAAACTTATCCTAATATTGAGATAATAATAGGTGATGACAGTACTAATACAGAAACTAAAGAATTGATCAAGCCATATTTAGAAAAATATAAGAATGTAACATATTATTTTAATGACGTAATTAATAATTATCATGGACCTAAAGGCGAAGCAGGAGATAGGAATGTTGAAAATTTATTCAGATTATCAAAAGGTGAATATATAAATGTATTAATGGATGATGATTTATTTGTAGAAGATAAAATAGAAAAAATGATTAATTGTTATTTAGAAAATCCAAATGTTTCTTTAGTTACATCTTATAGAAGGTTAATTAATGAAAATAATGAATTTATAGAAGATTTAGGAACTACAGCACCTATTGTAGAAACTAATTCTATATTAAATGGCAAAGATATAGGAAAGTTATTACTTAAAAGCTATAATTTTATTGGTGAACCAACAACGGTATTAGTAAAAAGAAGTACAGTAGATAGAGAATATGGAACATATTTAGGGAAAAAATATAATGCAATTTTAGATATGGCTCAATGGTTAGAGTGTTGTTTAAAAGGAGATATTTATTATTTTAGAGAGCCACTTAGTTACTTTAGAATTCATAATGGACAAAATCAAGGAAAGCCAGAAGTAATTACACGATGTTTATTAGAAAAATACGATTATATAATAGATTCCTATAAAAAAGGTGTTTTTATTAATTATGATGAAACATGTAAGATTTTAACTCAATGGATTAATGAAACTACCAATTTTATTAATAAAAATACAAATGTAGACCAGAAAGATGTAGATAAATTACGTAGGGTAATTTATGAAATTGAAGATGTAATTAATGCGAAAAAATGCAATATTTGCAATTCTTATGTGGATGGGTTTTTGCCTTATAAAGAGGGAAAAGAACAAGAAAATTTACTTAAATATAATATGATTGGATCAGATATTAATAATTTTTCATGTCCAAAGTGTTATTCCACAGATAGAACAAGGCACTTATTTATGTATTTAAATAAATTAGGACTAATTAATGAATTAAAAGGAAAGCAAATACTTCATATTGCTCCAGAAATTCATTTATATCAAATAATATCTAACTTAGAACCAGAAAGATATGTTTGTGGTGATTTATTTCCAGAAAATGCTCAAGTACCATCAGAGAAGGTTGATATTACAAACATTCAATATAACGATGAAACTTTTGATATTATTATTTGTAATCATGTATTAGAACATGTTCCTGATGATAAAAAAGCTATGAGTGAATTTTACAGAGTGTTGAAAAAAGGTGGATTTGCAATATTGCAAACTCCATATAGCCCAGTAATAGAAAAATCTTATGAAGATTTTAGTCTTAATACTGATGAATTAAGATTGAAACATTTTGGACAAGAAGATCATGTAAGAATTTTTGGCTTGGATTTATTTAATAAAATAAGTGAAGTAGGTTTTAATTTAGATATTAAAAAAAATGATGACTTGTTTTCAAGTGAAGAATGTAGAAAATTTGGAGTGAATCCAAGAGAAGATTTAATTTTAGTAAGGAAATAAAGAAGGTGAATAAATGAAAATAGCAATAATGCAACCATATTTCATGCCTTATTTAGGATATTTTCAACTAATTAAAGAAGTAGATTTATTTGTATTATTTGATGATGTAAATTATATAAAAAAAGGATGGATAAATAGGAATAGAATAAAAATAAATGGCGAAGAATCAATGTTTACTATTCCTTTAGTAAAAGCAAGTCAAAATAAAAGAATTAATGAAATTTTAATATCTGATGCACAAAATAGTAAAAATCAATTATACAAAAAAATACATAATGCATATAGAAAATCTGATAAATATGATGAAGTAAATGAAATAATTAAAAAAGCAGTTATGTATAATGAAGAAAGCTTAGATAAATATATAAAGAATGCATTGGAGGAAGTTTGTAAATATTTAGATATAAAAACTAAGTTTATTATTTCATCTGAAATAGAGAAGAATAATGAATTAAAAGGACAAGAGAAAATAATTGAAATATGTAAATTATTAAAAGCTGATGAATATATAAATGCTATTGGTGGTGTTCAGCTTTATGATTATAAAAAATTTAATGAAAATGATATTAAATTAAAGTTTATAAAAGCAGATGAGAATATACCTACCCTATCAATAATAGATGTTTTATATAACGAAAAGAAAGAAACAATTAAAGAATACATTGATATGTATTCTTTAATAAAAGGTGAAGAACTTGAAGATGTAAATAAAAATATTTAGTATTTTATGAATATATTTGATTAAAGATTGGAGAGGATAGTATGGAATGGAAAAAGGAAGGAGTAGTTTTTTCTGCAGATAATGATTTTGAATGGATGGTATCCCATGCGTCATTGCCATTTGCATATAAAAAAAGTGAAGACTATTATAGAATTTTTATAAGTACAAGGAATAGTTATGGTCAGTCATTTCCAGCATACGTAGATTATGATTTTAAAAATAAAAAAATAATAAAAGTTAGCCAAAAACCATTATTAAATTTAGGAAAGCCAGGTACATTTGATGATAATGGTATTATGTTTTCTTCAATGGTTGAAGATAAAGATAAAATATACATGTATTATATTGGATGGAATATGGAAGTTAAGGTATCTTATAAGCTTTCAATTGGATTAGCAATAAGTAAAGATGGGGGAGAAACTTTTGAAAAGTATTCAGAAGGACCTATTATGGATAGATCAGTAGATGAACCTTATTTTAATACAGCACCTTGTGTAATTAAAGAAAATGATTTATGGAGAATGTGGTATGTTTCCTGTACAGGTTGGATAAAAAGTGAAGGGAAAATGGAGCCAATATATTATGTAAGAAGTGCAGAATCAAAAGATGGTATTAATTGGGTAAGAAAAAAAGAACCTGCTATAAATTATAATAGTGATCATGAAGCTATAGGAAGACCATGGGTAATAAAATACAAAGGTATATATAGAATGTGGTATAGTTCAAGAAATACAGTAGATTATAGAAATAATAAAAATAATACATATAAAATAGGATATGCTGAATCTGAAGATGGCAACAAGTGGATTAGAAAAGATAATCAAGTAGGTTTAGGGATATCAAATGATGGATGGGATTCTTTAATGACTTGCTATTGCTCAGTTTTTGAGGAAGAAAATAAGTTATTTATGCTTTATAATGGGAACGGTTTTGGAAAAAGTGGAACAGGAATGGCTATATGTAATGAATAGAAAGGGAGAAGTAAAATGAGCAAAGTTATTGTTTTTGGAGTTGGTCAAATAGCTGAAGTAGCCTATTTTTATTTAACTAATGATTCAGAACATGATGTTGTAGGCTTTACTGTAGATAAAGAATTTATAAATAATAAAGAGTTTCATGGGTTACCAGTTGTGGATTTTGAAAAAATAAAAGATATCTATCCACCTTCTGAATATAAGTTGTTTATTCCAATTAGTTATAAGGGAATGAATAAAATAAGAGCGAATAAATATTATGAAGGTAAAAAGCTTGGATATTCTTATGTAAGTTATATTAGTTCAAAAGCAACATACTACAACACAAAAGTAGGAGAAAATTGCTTTATTATGGAAAATAATGTAATTCAGCCATATACTGAAATTGGTGATAATGTGATTATGTGGAGTGGAAACCATTTAGGACATCATGCAAAAATTCAAAGTCATTGTTTTATTGCATCTCATGTTGTAATTTCAGGGGCAGTTAATGTTGGAGAATATTCTTTTTTAGGTGTTAATTCAACAATAAGAGATTCAGTACACATTGGGAAAGAAAGTTTAATTGGAGCTGGAAGTGTAATTGTAAAAGATACAGAAGAAAAATCAGTGTATGTTCCAACAAGATCAATTAAACTTGAAAAAAGCTCTGATATGATAAGGAAAATATAAACATTTGGGATTATGAGGTGAGAGTTATGAAGGAAAAAATTAATGTAACAAGATCATCTATGCCAAGCTTTATGGAATATGTAAAAATGATTGAACCTTTGTGGGATAGCGCTTGGATTACCAATATGGGAAAATATCATAAAGAGTTAGAAATAAAGCTTAAAGATTACTTAAATGTTCAAAATATATCCTTAGTATGTAATGGACATATGGCACTAGAACTAACAATTCAAGCCTTAGGGTTAACAGGGGAAGTAATAACAACTCCATTTACGTTTATATCCACTACTCATGCAATAGTTAGAAATGGCTTAGAACCGGTATTTTGTGATATTAATTTAGATGATTATACAATGGATGTATCAAAAATTGAAGATTTAATTACTGAAAAAACATCTGCTATTATACCAGTTCATGTTTATGGCAATATATGTAATACTGAAGAAATAGAAAGAATTGCGAAAAAATATAATTTAAAAGTAATTTATGATGCAGCTCATGCTTTTGGGGTAAAAATAAATGGACAAGCTATTGGAAACTTTGGAGACGCATCTACCTTTAGTTTTCATGCTACAAAGGTATTTAATACTATTGAAGGTGGAGGAGTTACATTTAAAGATGAAGTAATAGGAGAAAAACTCTATAATTTAAAGAATTTTGGTATTAGGAATGAAGAACTTGTAGTAGAAGTAGGGGCTAATGCAAAAATGAATGAATTTCAGGCTGCAATGGGTATATGTAATTTAAAGCATATTAATAATGAAATTGCAAAAAGAAAAGCTGTTGTAGAAAGATATAGGCAAAGGTTGGCTAATATAAATGGAATAAAACTTTTAGAACCACAAAAAGGTGTAGAAAGTAATTATGCATATTTTCCAGTTGTATTTAATGAAGAAATATTAGGGTTTAATAGAGATAATGTTTACGAAGAATTAAAGCGAAATAATATTTTTTCAAGAAAATATTTCTATCCATTAACTTCTGATGAAGCTTGCTTTAAGAATAAATATAGAAAAATAAATGTTGAAAATGCAAGGTATATATCAAAGAATATACTTGTTTTGCCACTTTATGCAGATCTATCTTTAGATAATGTTGATAAAATATGCAATTTAATAATAAATTGTGGAAAAAATGGTTTAGAAGATATATGTAATTTATAATTCGTATTTTGTTAACAAAAAATTAATTTAAGAGAATTTTTTATTCTACGATAATTAGAATAAGGTTAAATAAAAGAGGTGTTTGTATGGATATAGCAAGTTTATCAATGGCATTAAGCCAAGAAAAAGTTATGACAAATGTTGGAACTTCACTATTAAAACTTACTATGAATAATACTGAAGAATCAATAAGCGCTTTGTCAAAAATGATTGACAATAATTCATTTGATCCTTACCTTGGAAACAATGTTGATTCTACTGTATAAATAAGGAGTGGTATAAATTGAGATTAAACCATAATATGAATTCTCTAAGTGCATATAATGTGTACAAGAAAAATTTAAACGCAAGTTCTAGTGTAATGGGTAAAATAAGCTCAGGATTAAAGGTTAAATCTGCTAAGGATAATCCTAATAAAATAGGACAAAGCGATTTAATGAAAATACAAATAAAGAGTTTGCAAGCTGCACAGAAAAACATACAGGATTCTGTTTCTATGATACAAACTGCAGATGGAGCACTTCAAGAGGCAAACAATATTCTATCTAGAATGAATGAATTAGCTGTCAGTGCAGCAGATGGAACAAAGAGTGAGAATGACAGATTGGCAATTCAAGAGGAAATAGAACAGTTAAAAGGTAATTTAACAGATTTAGCAAATAACACAGAGTTTAATGGAATAAAAATAATAGGTGATGAAAGAGTTACTAATAATAAGTATCCAGTATTTAGAGAAAATCAAGTAGGTACAATGGTTGGAGAAAGTACTAGGATACCAATTTATAATGTTTTACCATCAAGCTTAAAAGATGAATTAGGAAATAAAATATCTGATTTAGATTTAACATCAGAAGAAAATGCTTCTAAAGGTATTAATACAGTAAAAAGTGCAGTTAAAACAGTAGCTGAAATAAGAAGTAAGTTAGGTGCTATAGCTAATAGGTTAGACAGTACAGGTGACAATAGTGAGGCTATTGAACAGTACACCCAAAATGCTCAAAGTCGTATAGCTGATGCTGACATAGGTGAAGAAGTGGTAGAATTAGCAAGGACTCAAATAATTAATGACAGTTCAATGGCATTAATTGCCCAAAGTAATAATTTACCAATGAATGCATTGCGAATATTGGAGAATCTTAGAAGGTAGATGGAATAAAAATCCATCTATTTTTTAGTTTATAAAATTAGTAAAAAATATCAAATAAAAATAGTGTATTCCAGTATTTACATAAGGAAAGTCAAGGAAAGTCAAATTATGAACAGACTTGTTAAATAACTATGAATTTTGGTTTTTCGACAGTAAACTAACTAGAAAATACCATTATACTAATTTATAATTAGATTTATAGTAAGATTTAATCTAATAAAATATATATACAAAAAATATTAAGTGGAGGTGTAATATGTCTGTAACATCAATTGTAGGATTAGATTCGGAGAATTATGGTTTGATTAAAGAAGGAATTAAGGCATCAACTATTAGAGCAGAAGCTATATCTAACAATATTGCAAATATTAATACAAAAGACTATAAAAGATTCAATGTAGTCTTTGAAGAAAACTTAAATGGTAAGACAGAAGATAATTTAGGACTAAAGATTACAAATGAAAAACATATTTCTGGCAAAAACACTTCTGAAGGAAATATAACTGTAGAAAGAGATGAAAGTACAAGTATGAGAACAGATGGGAATAATGTTGACTTAGAGGTTGAAAAGGTTAATCAAGCAGCTAATACATTAAAGTATAATGCTTTAATCCAAAGCGCAAATTCAAAATTAAGCAATATTAAATATGTAATTAGTGGAGGTAATTAACTATGAATACATTTTCTTCAATGAGAATTAGTGCAAGTGGTCTTTCTGCTGAAAGGTTAAGAATGGACACAATAACATCAAATATGGTTAATGCTCAAACAACAAGAACAGATGAAGGTGGACCATATATAAGAAAAGTTGCATGCTTTAAAGAAGCTTATGATGCAGCAAAAAATCCAATAGGAGTAACGGCAACAGAAATTATAGATGATGAATCAGAACTTAGAAAAGTATATGACCCTACACATCCAGATGCAGATGAGAATGGTTATGTTACTTATCCTAATGTAAATATATTAAATGAAATGGCTGACATGATAGCATCTACTAGATCCTATGAGGCAAATGTAGATACATTAACAGCAAATAAAAATATGTTTTTAAAAGCATTAGAGATTGGGAAATAGGAGTGGGATAAATGAGAGTAGAAAGTTATGTGCCAAGTGAATCAATATTTCAAGCTAATTTTGGAAGTGACAAAGTAGAAAAGGATAAAAGTACTGAAAGTAATGGAGGGGTATCTTTTGCAGATACATTAAAAAGCTCATTAGATAGTATAAATAACAAACAAATCGAAGCAGAAAAGGCAACAGAAACATTTATTAAAGGTGGGGATGCTGATATTGCAGAGGTAATGCTTGCAGGTGAAGAAGCAAAAATTTCCTTGCAATATGCAGTACAAGTAAGAAATAAGTTATTGAGTGCATATGACGAAATAATTAAGATGCAACTGTAATAGTAAGGAGTGCTATAAATGAAGAAGCTTTCAGAGGTATTTAAAAAGCTTTTGGAAAAATTCAAATCTTTTAGTAAAACTATAAAGATAGCCATAATTGTAGCAGCAGCAGCCATCTTAATAGCTATAATTAGTGCAATAATTTTTTCAATGTCAGGGAAATACGAAGTTTTATTTAATAACTTAGATACTGTTGATTCTCAAACAGTTATTAGTAGTTTGGAAGATAGTAAGGTTGACTACAAAGTACAAGGGAACAGTATTTATGTATTAAAAAGTGAAGTAGACAAATTAAGAATGGAATTAGCACCTAATTTGTCATCTGCAAGTAAAGGGTATGAACTTATGGATGATAGCAGTTCATTTGGAATGACTGATGAGGAATTTAAAATCAAACAAGTTAGAATGATTCAGGGTGAACTAGAAAAGGGTATTAAGACTATTGACCAAGTAGAAAATTGTAAAGTAATGATTAATCAAGCTACTGATTCTGTTTTTGCAAAGGATAAAACAGAAGGAAGTGCTTCTGTAATATTAGAACTTAAAGCAGGTAAAAAATTATCAAATGATCAGGTGTCAGCAATTGTTTCTTATGTTTCTGTAAGTACAGATAATATACCAGTAGAAAATATTGCAGTATTAGATACAAACAGCAATTTGTTATCAAAAGATATTAAGGCAGAAAATAGTGATGATGAAACTACTGATCCAAGCGCAACATCGCAAGCAGTTACTGATCATTATAAAAAAGAAGCTGAATATGAAGAAAAATTATCAAAGAAAGTAAAGGATTTATTAGAACCTGTAGTTGGTAATGGAAAAGTTGAAGCTGAGGTTAATGTTGATTTCAATTTTGATTCGCAAAAAATAAGTGAATATGAAATCGATCCAAATAAAACATTAATTAGCCAAGAAACTACTAAAGAATATAATACTACAAATGGCGGTGCTACTTCTTCAAGCCCAGTGGATGATAACATGAGCAATACAATTAATGAAGATGGTAGTACAACCACATCAAGTAGTGAACATCAAATTGATAATTATGATCATAGTAAGAAGACAACAGAAACTGTTAAGGCACCAGGTGAAATTAGGAGAATGACAGTATCAGTCTTTATTGATGGAATACTAGATGATGATACACAAAAAGCATTTGAAAATGCAGTCAAAGCTGCAACAGGTTTTAATACTGAAAGAGCAGACGATATATCTGTAGTTGGAATAAAATTTGATCCTTCTGCAAGTGATGAAATTCAAGCTCAACTAGATGAATATAATAAATCAATTGAAGATAGTAAAAGAAATAAAATAATAATTGCAAGTGTAATAGCATTAATAATAATTGCTGGTATTGTAGTAGCATTAATTATTAGAAGACGTAACAATAAAAATGAAGAAGAAAACGAAGATAATGAAGATGATGAGTCATTATTAGATGTAGTAATAGATGATGATAATGATGTAACTCAGCAGTATGAACCAATTGATTTTGAGGTGACAAATGAAAGTAGTCATATTGAAGAAGAAATAAAGAAATATGCTAAGGAAAAACCTGAACAAGTTGTAGAAATAATTAAATCTTGGCTAAATGAAAATGAGAGGTGATAAGAGTGGCTAAGGAAGTAAATGATAAATTAACCGGGGTACAAAAAGCAGCTATTCTCTTCATTACCCTTGGTCCAGAAGCATCTTCAGGAATCTTAAAAAGACTACCGGAAAATGAAATACAAAGAATTACATACGAAATAGCAAATATTACATCTGTAAATTCAGAACAAAGACAAAATATACTAGATGAATTCTTACAAATTAATAAAGCTCGAGACTACTTACTTGAGGGTGGTATGGAATATGCTAAAAACTTGTTAGCTAAGGCTCTAGGGCAACAAAGAGCAATGGAAATATTGGATAAGGTTACTGAGGCAACTCAACAATATAGACCGTTTGCTATCGCAAGAAAGGCAGATCCAAACCAATTATTAAATGTTATTATTTCAGAACAGCCACAAACAATAGCTCTTATTCTTTGTTATTTGCAACCAGAAAAGGCGGCTCAAGTTATGGCTGAATTACCAGAGGAAACACAAAGTGAAGTTGCATATAGAATTGCTACATTAAGTAATACTTCACCAATGGTTATAAAAGAAATAGAAAAAGTTCTTGAAAGTAAGTTATCTTCAGTTGTAAGAACTGAAATGACAGGCTTAGGTGGCGTAGAAGCATTAGTAGGAATATTAAATCAAGTTGATAGAACAACTGAAAAGAATATTACTGAAAGCCTAGAAAGAGAAGATGCAGAATTAGCTGATAAAGTTAAAAGCTCTATGTTTGTATTTGAAGATATTATTACTCTTGATGATATATCTATTCAAAGAATTCTTAGAGAAGTTGAAGCAAAAGAACTTGCACTTGCTCTTAAAGGATGTTCTGAAGAAGTGGCTCAAGTTATTTATAAGAATCAATCAAAGAGAGCTGCTGCTTCATTAAAAGAAGATATGGAATTCTTAGGACCTGTAAGACTAATGGATGTAGAAAAAGCACAACAAAAAATTGTTGCTATTATTAGAAGGTTAGATGATGCAGGCGAAATAATTATATCTAGAGGTGGAGAAGATGCTATCATCATGTAATATAATTAAAAATCCTAAAAAAATAAGTGAAAAAAAGGTAATAATTTCAACAGAATATGAATTCCCAAAGGAAGAACCAATAATAGTTGAGAATGAAGAAGAAAAGGAAAAAATAGAAGAAAAAATTCAGCTAACAATAGAAGAAGCAGAAAAGATGCTTGAAAATTATAAATCAATAGGAACTAAAATAATTCAAGAAGCACAAAAAAATAAAGACTCATTAATGGCAGAAGCAAAAGAAAAAGCAGTAGCAATTGAAAAAGAAGCATATGAAAAAGGATATGAAGAAGGGGTTAGAAATGGTCATGAGGACGGGAAAAAGGAAGCTTATGAAAGTTGTCTTCCAGAGGCTGAAAGAGAAGCTAATGAATTAAAAGAAAATGCAGAAAATATACTAAAGGATGCAAGAAAAGATTATGAGGATTATTTGGACAGTAAAAAAGGAGAAATATTAGATCTTGCAATTTCAATAGCAGAGAAAATATTGAAAAAAGAGATAATTAAAAAGACAGGAATAAACAATCTGGTAGAAGAAGCAATTGAACTTTCAAAAGGTGAGGAGAATGTTATAGTTAAGTGCAACTCTAAACATGAGGAAGAACTAAGAAATAATATTTCACTTTGGAAAACAACTTATAATATTAAAGGTGAAATATTTATTATAGTTGATAATGATATGGAAGCTGGTAATGCAATAATTGAAAAAAAATCTGGAAAAATTAAAGTTGGATATGATGTTGGCATGGAAAAAATAAAAAAAGCACTACTGGACTAAGATATGAGGTATGAAATGGATATAGATTTTGAGGAATTAAAGAAAAAAGTAAAGGATACCAGAACTCTTTACACAGAAGGAATAGTAAGGAATGTAATAGGATTAACAATCGAAGTGCAAGGTATTAAATCTTTTGTAGGAGAACTTTGTATAATTTATAACTTAAATAATGAAAAAATAAATTGCGAAGTTGTTGGGTTTAAAGAAGATTTTGTTATTTTAATGCCTCTTGATCAGCTTAAGGGTATTGCACCAGGATGTAAAGTTATACCACAAAATAGGCCTTTAGAAGTCCAATGTTCAACTAAATTGCTTGGAAAAGTTTTAGATGGATTAGGCAATGAGTTAAATAGTAAGGAAGAGCTAACTGGAGAAGGATATCCATTAGAAAATCAACCACCAGATCCATTAACAAGAAAAAGAATAACAGAAGTTATGCCTACAGGGGTAAGAGCTATTGATGGTTTTTTAACTGTAGGGGAAGGACAAAGAATAGGTATATTTGCAGGAAGTGGAGTTGGTAAAAGTACTACTTTAGGAATGATTGCAAGAGAAGCTAAGGCGGAAGTTAATGTAATTGCGTTAATTGGTGAAAGAGGCAGGGAAGTTCTTGAATTTATTGAGAAAGATTTAGGGGAAGAAGGAATGAAAAAATCAGTTGTTGTATGTGCTACATCTGATAAACCAGCCTTAATAAGAATTAAAGGTGCATTAACTGCTACAGCAATAGCTGAATATTTTAGAGATAAAGGCAAAAAAGTAATATTGATGATGGATTCTGTAACTAGATTTGCTATGGCTCAAAGAGAAGTAGGACTAGCAATTGGAGAACCGCCTGCAACAAAAGGATATACCCCATCAGTTTTTGCTAAGCTCCCTGAATTGATGGAAAGGTCAGGAACATCTGATAAAGGATCCATTACAGCTTTTTATACAGTTCTTGTTGACGGAGATGATTTTAATGAACCAATTGCAGATGCTGTAAGAGGTATTCTTGATGGACATATTGTTCTTTCTAGAGATCTAGCTCATAAAAATCATTATCCAGCAATTGATATTTTAAACAGTGTTAGTAGATTAATGTCTCAAATAGCGGAGGAAAATCATAAAAGCGCAGCTTCTATTGCTAGAGATCTACTTGCAACATATAAAGAATCAGAAGACTTGATAAATATTGGTGCATATGTAAAGGGAAGCAATAAAAAAATTGATATGGCTATAAGTTTTTACGATGTAATTGAGAATTTCTTAAAGCAAGGTATAAATGAAAAATCTGGTTTTGATGAAACAATTAAAAGATTAATTTCAATGTTTCAAGGATAGGAGGATTTTAAATGGCTGTAGCATATAAATTTTCTTTAGAAAAGTTACTTGAAATAAGAGAGGACAGAGAAGAAGAAAGTAAAAGAAAGTTTTCTAAAAGTAAAGAAGAAAAAATGAAAACAGAGGAAGAATTAAATAATCTTAAAGATAGCTATAACAAATATAAGGGTATTAAGCCTGGTGAAGACGTAATTTATCAAAAGATAAAAAGAAATTATTTATTTGCACTACAAGGTGGAATTAAGAATAAAGAAAAAGAATTGGTAATTAAGTCAAGAGAATTAGAAGTAAGAAGATTAGATTTAAAAGAAAAGCAAAAAGATAGAAAAACAGTTTCTAGATTAAAGGAAAAGAAATGTGAGGAATTTATTAAAGAGCAAAATAGAATTGAACAGATAAATAATGATGAGTTTGCTCTTTACGGATACATAAGAAATAACTTGAAAGGAGGTGAGAAAAAGTGAAGGTGAATTATTATAATAAGTTAATAGAATCAATTAATTCTAATGATACTAAGGTAACTACTAAAAATACAAAGAAGAACAAGTTTGACATAGTTTTAAAAGATAAAATAGATAATAATAAAAATGTTGTGATAAGTAAAAGTACAAATATTAAGAACAATAAAGTAGAAAGTAAAGAAGATCAAAATGTTGATGAAGCTGATGAATGTAATAGTGATAGTACTGAGTCAATAGATACATTAATTCAGTTACTAAGTAATCTTGTTAAAGATATAAATGATGTAATATCTAACAGTAGCATTAATACAGACAATCTTAAAAATGAATTACAAAATCTATTAAGTGAAATAAATGGAAAATTATCAGCATTTGATGAAGTAATAAATGATACTCAAGACCAAAATAAAAATGTTATAGACTCATTTTTAGATTTATTTGATACAAATAATTTAGATGAAATTAAAAACATCATTACAAATAATGTAGACAATGTTGAAATTACTGAAATAAATAAAGAACTTCAAAATACAGTTGATTTGTTAAAAGCAGATACAAACAGCGAAAAAGTACTGACAAATGAAAATGTAGAAAGTAAATTAGACGAATTAACAAATCTATTAAAGAAAATAAATTCTAAAATAAGCAACACAAATGATAATGAAAAAAATAATGCTATAACAACATCAAAAGTTATTACAGATAATGTTGAAGAAAATGAAGTAATAGTTTCAAAGGAAAGTAATAGTGAAGAAGCTCCAGAAGAAAAGAATAATTTTAGTAAAAGCATAGAAAAAGAAGAAAAGATTTTAAAGAATATTTTAAATGATGGAGACAATGTAAGTAGCAAGTTTACTTTGATAAATAATAATGTAAATAAAGCTGAAAATATTACTGAAGTACATTCTATAAATAGACAAACTATGGCTGAGGATATTGTTAAAAATATAAAATATATGTCAAACAATGGAATAAAAGAGCTGATGGTTAGAATTAATCCTAAAGAATTAGGGGAAATGGTTATTAAAATTATTCAAGAGGAAGGGACTACAAGAGCTGAGTTAAAGGCATCCTCTAAAGACACTTATAATTTAATTTCTCAAAATCTAGAAAACATAAAAAAATATTTAGGAGAGCAAAATATAAAAATCCAAAATGTAGATATATCACTATACGAAGATACTACATTTTTTAAGGATCAAACTTCTTCTAACAATCCATTTAAAGGTAGTGAGGAAGATAGAAAAAACGCTACAGAAAGTAGTAGAATCTCAGAAATTAGTACAGATGAAATTTTAGAGGAAGAAGAAGAAATAAGTAATATAAATATGTTAGCTTAGGAGGTATAAAATGGCAAATGTTGCAAGCATTTATGCAGGACAAAATAAAACTGATTTAGGTACTCCCATTGTAAAACCAGGGCAAGATCTTGATAAAAACGCTTTTTTAACTATTTTAGCAGCAGAACTTGCAAACCAAGATCCAACTGCAGATATTGATTCAACACAATATGTATCACAATTAGCACAATTTGCAGCCATGGAGCAAATGACAAATTTAAATAATACAATGACTAAATTTGCCAATCAAAATCTAGTGGGTAAGGGTGCAACAGTAAGTAATGTAGATGCACAAGGAGTACAAATTACTGGAATTATTCAAAGTGTTTCAACTACGACTAGTGGGACAACAATACATATGACTGTAAATGAAAATGGGAAAAATGTAATAAAAGATTTTCCAGTTGAAAATATTGTATCTATTGTTGAAGTTCCAGACTATTCAATACCGCCATTAACAAATATTAATGGTAATATGTCGTTTTTATTAGCATCATCTTTTATTAACAAGGAAGTGCAAATTGTTGATCAAGATGAAAATGGTAAGGATTTACCAGCAGTAACTGGAACAGTAAAGGGTACATACAAAGATAATGGAGCAATTAAAGTTAGGGTAGAATTAGAATCAGGAGAAATTAAGGAATATTCTTATGACAAAATAGTTAAAGTTGGCGATTTTAGTAGTGAGGATGTGGAAAATAGTACTGATAATGAATAGGAGGATTTAAAAGTATTACTATGGGTTATAGAATTGTAAATGGAAAAGCATACCCTGTAGGTAATATAGGGGGCTTTCAAAATACCAATAATATAACAAAGGATAAAAATAAATCCAAGACTAATTTCCAAGACATATTAAATAAAAAGATTGATGAAACTAAAGGTTTTACCGTATCTAAACATGCTTCAGAAAGATTAAAAAATATAGATTTTTCTGATAAGGATATGGAAGTTATTGAAAAAGGATTTAAATTGGCAGAAGGTAAAGGCTCGAAGAATTCTGTAATGTTATACAAGGACGTAGCTTTAGTTACAAGTATTGAAAATAAAACAATTATTACTGCAGTAGAGAAGGATAGAGCAGGAGAAAATATATTTACGAATATAGATAGTGTAGTAATTTTATAGGCTGGACCGTATTTAATAAGGAGGCCTTACTAACTTGCTGATTGATAGAAGCAAGTAATTTTAAAAGATAAGAGTGGAGGTTAAAAAATGTTAAGATCAATGTATTCAGGTATAAGTGGAATGAAAGTAAACCAAACAAAGCTTGATGTAATAGGAAATAATATAGCTAATGTAGGGACTACAAGTTTTAAATCACAAAGAGCAAGATTTACAGATATGTTAAGTCAAAATGTTAAAAATGCAATGGCTCCAACAGGATCACAAGGTGGTGTTAATGCAAGCCAGGTAGGACTTGGAGCACAACTTGCAAGTATTGATAGTATTATGACTTATGGAAATTTACAATCTACTGGAAGAACTCTAGATGTTGCTATTGATAAGGCAGGTTTCTTCATTGTAAGTAATGGACCTGTTATAAATGGAGATTCTCAAATTCAAGTTAATCATGCAGCAGGAACTCATACAATTGATGACAATTCCTTATCAACAAGTGGATCATCATTAATGTATACAAGAGATGGTTCATTTATTAAAGATAGTGAAGGAAATTTATTAACTGGTGATGGATATAGGATAATGGGTTACTCATTAACTAATGATGATAGCTCAAGACCAGCTACTGAACAATCTTCAAACAGCGTTTCATCAGCAGGATATGATTTTAAATTTGGTCCTGGATCACAATTAAACGGATATAAAATAGTATTAGGGCAAATAGGGCCAAATACAGTTACATCTGCAACTGTAGATAGATCAACAAAGATAATAACTTTAAATGGAGATTTTTCTTCAACAGGAACATTAGATGCTAATGCTATTCAAAATGCTATTACAAAAGGTTTATCATCAGCTGGTATATCTCAAGCAATTTATGTAACAGGAAAAACACAAACCTTTGACGATTTAACAACTGAAGCTATTAAAGGTGGTACATCAAAAACTGCACCAGGAAATGTAACAGTAGGTGGATTTACATTACAATTTGAAGAAGGGGCTGCTATTAACGGGTATACATTCCAAATAGGAAAAATCAATGAAGCTGGGTTATCTGCAAATGTAAATACAACTGAAAAAACTGTTGTAATTAATGGGGATTTTATGACAAGCGGTGCTGTAACTGCAAAAGATTTAAAGGAAGTAATTAATTCAGCATTAACAACAGCAGGTGTTGATCAAGGAGTTAAATCTATTTCTGGTTCGGCATTAAATTTATCAGGAATAAGTGCAAAAACATCTGAAACAATAGTTGCAAAAGCACCAACATTAACAGATAAAGACGGCAATACAGGATTAACTGCAAATTTTGGTACATATGTAATTGGCAGTGATATAAGCGATGGTTATGGATCCTCACTTAATGGATTCACAATAAAATATGGAGATACAACAACAGGAACTGCTTTAAATGTTACTGTTGATAAAGTATCAAAGGCAATAAGAGTTGATGGTGATATGACTTCAGTTACTCCAGACCAATTACAAACAAAGCTTAATTATGCTTTAACTAAAGCTGGAATTAATGCAGAATTAACAGTTGCTGCAGGAGGTACTGGAGTTAATGATAGCACAGCAATAGTTGAATTTGGATCAGATGGTGTTGATTATGTAAAACCAAAGAATATAGAGCTTGCACAAGGATTAACAATTGAATTCCCAACAGCAACAGATAAAACATTGGCATCAGCTTTAGATGGATATGAATTTGTTATTGCTGATATAAATACACCAGGTTTGTCAGCTGTTGTTGATAGTACTAATAAACAAGTGTTAATAAGTGGTGATTTTATTACACCAGGAGCTGTAACAAGAACAAATTTACAAGATGCAATTAATAGTGCTTTAAATGCTGCATCAATTACTGAAAGTGTAAAAATATCAGGATCTTCAAAAGTATATTCTGGATTAGTTAGTAACACTGTTGAAGGTGGAGAAGATGATTTAGCACCAGGAGAAGCTGAAGCATTAAATCTTAAATTTAATTTTTCAGAAGGTTCATATTTAAATGGATATAAAATTCAAGTAGGGAATATTACATCTGGTACAAAAACAGAAGCTACAATAAATAATAATACAAAGACAATTACCATTAATGGAGACTTTGTATCAGGTTCATTAAATGCTCAAGCAATTCAAAATGCAATAAATAGAACATTACAACAAGAAAATATTAATCAAGTGGTAACTGTATCAGGAGCACCAGTTGTAATAAATGGAACTGAATCAGAGGAAACATATGGTGGTACTCCAGTTCAAAGTATTAATGAGAATGGAACAATAAACTTTGTTGATGGAACAAATGATGTATATGCCTATGATGGAGCTTTAAAAAGTATGAAAATACCAGACAAAGTAAGAATACCAGGAACAGATACAGAATTAAGAGTAACAAGTTTTACAATTGATAAAAATGGTGTAATAAATGGTATGTTAGAAGATGGAAGAGTGGCAGCACTTGGACAAATTGCTATGGCAAACTTCCAAAACCCAGAAGGTCTAACTAAAATGGGTGGAAATTTATATACAATGTCTGTTAACTCAGGTGATGCATTAATTAAATGTGGTGTAGGAACATTAGGAGACGATAACAGCTTAGGATATGGTGAAATGGTACAAAACATGCTTGAAATGTCAAATGTTGATTTAGCTGAACAATTTACTGATATGATTACAGCTACAAGAGCTTTCCAAGCAAATGGTAAGATAATTAATACTGGAGATGAAATCTTACAAGATATTATTAATTTAAAAAGATAGTTAACAATATAATAAAGTCGGGAATAAACTATTGTTTATTCCCGAAATAAAAGTTATTAGGAGGGAATTTATGATTGATTTAACTGGGATGGATAATACTGGATTCACTTTAAATGCAGATCATATTGAAAAGATAGAAGAAGTTCCAGAAACATTGATAACGCTGACAAATGGGAAAAGGTATATTGTATTAGAAAGTTTACAAGAAGTTAAAGATAAAGTAATTAGATATAAAAATAAGATTTTTACATTTAAAATATAGGAGGCAATAATATGAAAAAGTCAGATGCTTTAACAGGGATTGGACTAGTAATAGGAATTGTTTTAATGATTTGGGGAATGAATTCTTCAGCTGGTTATGCTATTTTCTGGGATTACCAATCTATATTTATAACAGTTGGAGGATCATTAGGAGCAGTATTAGTTTCAATTAATAATGATGATCTTAAAAAATTAGGTAAACTATTTGTACAATCCTTTAAAGAAAAAAAATCTTCTAACATAGAAGTGGTTAATCAATTTTCAGCATTATCAAAAAGGGCTAGAAAGGAAGGACTTTTATCTTTAGAAGATGATATATCTAAGTTAGATGATGCATTTTTAAAGAAGGGACTTCAAATGGTGGTAGATGGTATTGAACCAGATACTATTAAAAGTATTATGGAATTAGAAATTGAAGAAATGGAAAGCAGACATAATTCTTCTTCTGCTATTTTTTCAATGTGGGGTGCATATGCTCCAGCTTTTGGTATGTTAGGAACATTAATAGGGTTAATACAAATGCTTGTAGACTTATCTGATGCTGCTTCAATTGGAGCTGGTATGGGTAAAGCATTAATAACAACATTTTACGGATCAATACTTGCAAATATGTTCTGTAATCCTATTGCTGCAAACTTAGCAAGAAAAAGTTCAAAAGAAGTTAAGGAAAGAGAAATGATGCTAGAAGGAATACTTGCAATTCAATCAGGAGTAAATCCGAGAATAGTAGAAGAAAAATTATTAACATATTTGGAACCAAATGAAAGAATTAAATACTTATCTACTGTTCAAGAGAGTAGTGAAGGGGTTGTATAGGTTATGGCAAGAAAAAGAGAAAAACCTAAATTACCTGAGAGTAATTGGATTGATACATATGCAGATACAGTAACATTATTACTTACGTTTTTTGTTCTTCTTTATTCAATATCATCTGTTGATACCCAAAAATTGAAACAAATTTCGCAAGCATTAAATCAGGTATTAACAGGGTCAAGTGCAAATTCAATTCTTGAATATGATATTTATGATGGTCAGGTACCTTTAATTGGTGGAGAGTCAAAAATTGAGCCAACTGATGAAGAAGGAGAAGGAGCAGAGAATCAAACTTATGAAGAAGTTAAGGAGTTTGTAGAATCTAATGATTTAGCATCAGTAGTTTCTATTATTTCAGATGAAAGAGGAGTAATAATTCAATTAAAGGATAGTATTTTATTTGAAACTGGTGAAGCAGAATTAAAAGAAGATTCCTTTGATGTTTTAGATAAGATTAATGCTTTAATTTCCACACTTCCAAATAATATTATTATTGAGGGACATACTGACAATGTTCCAATAAAAACAGCACAATTCCCATCAAATTGGGAACTTTCTGGAGCTAGAGCTTCAAGGGTGTTAAGATACTTTACTGAAGAAAAGAGTCAAAATGAAACAAGGTTTTTGTCACAAGGCTGTGGAGAAGTAAAACCATTAGTTGCAAATGATTCAGATGAGAATAGAGCAATTAATAGAAGAGTTAATATTTTAATTGTTGCAAGTAATAGCAAGGAGGGATAAATTATGTCTGAAAATAATGTAGCAAATGAACCAGGAAAGAAAATGAATCCATTAGTAATCATAATTTTACTTTTAGTAGTTGTAGGAGCTGGAACTTTTGGTGGAGTATATTTATTTATGCAAAAAAATAATACTGGAGAAGTGACAGAAGAAAAAGTACCTATTTTGGAGGCGGCTACAGTAAATTTAAATGATGAAAGTGGAAAGAAATATGTAAAGGCATCAGTTTATATTTCTTATGACAAAAAAAATTCAGATTTAGCTGAAGAAATTACTAACAAAACTGTAGAAATAAAAGATAAAACTATATTTTATTTAAAGTCAAAAAGCAGTGAAGATTTTACTTCAGATAATGAGGAAACAATAAAAAAAGAACTTGTAAGTGAAATTAACAAATTATTAAAAAAAGGTAGTATAATTAATGTATATTTTCCAGGGGATTTACTAGTACAATAAATATATAAAGGAAGAATAATATGGATTTCGAATTTGTAGTAATGATAATAAAATTAATATTTGGGTTAGTGGTAATATTTGGACTAATGATGATTGTAATAAAATTCAGTAACAATAGTTTGAAATCAATTAACAATAAAAAATATATAAACATAATTGATAGAATGCAAATTTCTAAAGAAACTTACATAGTTGTAGTTAAAATTGGTAAAAAGGGAATGGTTTTACTAACTAGTTCGAGACATACAGAAAAATTACAAGAATTAACGCAAGAGGAAATTGAAGAAATTCAAGAAATGAAAAGAGAGTCTTATGAGAATATGACACATGCATTTGATAAGTTAATAAACAAAATAAAGTCAAAGGAAGATAAAAATGAATAAATTAAGATTAAGTAAGAAAAAAATAGGATTTATACTTTTATTAGCTTTTGTAATAATTGGTGTGTCAAGTATAACAGCTTATGCTGCACCAGATGAAGTGCAAATTCCAAATGTTAATATTTCTCTTGGTGGAGAAGGGGAAGGGACACCACAAGATTATGTAGCAAATATAAAATTATTATTATTCTTTACAGTGTTATCCTTATTACCTTCAATTATTATTATGGTTACTTGTTTTACAAGGATAATAGTAGTATTTTCATTTTTAAAAAGTGCTTTGGGAGCTTCACAATCAATACCAAATCAAATTTTAATTGGACTAGCTTTATTTTTAACCTTTTTCATTATGTCACCAGTGTTTACAGAAATGAATGATAAAGGAATACAGCCCTATTTAAATAATGAAATATCACAAGAAGAAGCAATTGAGCAAGGGGGAAAACCCCTTAAGGAATTTCTTGCAAATCAAACTAGGCAGAAAGATTTACAACTTTTCATAGAATCAGCAGGGCTTGAAAATGAAGAATTTAATGAACCGAATGATATACCTTTTACAGTATTAGTACCTGCTTTTGCAATAAGTGAGTTAAAAACAGCTTTCATGATAGGGTTCTTGTTGTATTTACCATTTATACTAATAGATTTAGTAGTTGGAAGTGTACTAATGTCAATGGGAATGTTTATGTTACCGCCAGCTATGGTTTCACTGCCTTTTAAATTATTACTATTTGTAATGGTAGATGGCTGGTACCTATTAGTAAGATCGTTAATAATGAGTTTTGGGTGAGGTGAATTAAGATGACAGAGAATTTAGTAAATGGAGTAGTAAAAGATGCAATATATACAGCTTTAAAAGTAGCAGCACCTATATTGATTGTTTCTATTGTAATTGGGTTACTAATTAGTATTCTGCAGGCAACAACACAAATACAAGAACAAACATTAACTTTTGTTCCAAAGTTAATTGGAGCAGCTGTAATTGGGATTGTTTGTGGCAATTGGATGTTACATACTATCAGTTCTTTTACTGAAAGAATTTTTGATTTGATTATTAAAATATCAACCTAGGGGGTAGTTAAGTGTTAGATACAGCCTACTTTCTAGCAATATTTTTCATTTTTATAAGAATAACTTCTTTCTTTATAGTGTGTAGGGTATTTTTCCCTTCAGGAACACCTAATATAATGAAAGGAGTTTTAGGCATAATTTTAGCTTATTCAATAGTTTCAGGACTAGACTATAATAGCTTGCTTGATATAAGTAATAATTATATGTTGGCATATTATATGATAAGTGAAGTTCTTTGTGGCTTACTACTAGGCTTCATTGTTAATTTAGTTTTTGAAGTTGTTAGAATGGCAGGAGCATATATGGATATGCAAGTTGGTTTATCAATGTTAAATGTAATTGACCCTACTAGTAAAACAAATTCTACTATAATGGCAAATTTATCTTACTTTATAGCTACAGTTATGTTTTTCATTGTTGATGGTCATCATGTATTAATAAAATGTTTAATAGAAAGCTTTAATATTATTCCTATTGGACATGGGATAATGTTAGATAATTCATTTGAAGTAATACTAAATGCTTTTATAAAGTATTTTGTAATTGGTGTGAGAATAGCAATACCTTTGGTATTGATTATATTAATAACAGATGTATGTATGGCACTTATTTCAAGGGTTGTACCACAAATCAATGTAATGATTCTTGGAATGCCTGTTAAAATCATAGTTGGTTTAATTACTTTTGTAGTATTTATACCAATATTTATAAAAATATTATCATATTCTTTTGATAGTATACCAACAGTTTTAGAGGATATATTTAAAAGTCTTTTAGCTACGCCTATGCTATTAATTTTTGCAAATGATGATAAAACTGAGGAAGCAACACCTAAGAAATTATCAGATGCAAAGAAAAAAGGTCAGATAGCAAGAAGTAAAGATGTTTCATTAGCCCTAGGAATGGTTGCATGTACAATGGCACTTATTTTACTGGCTGGAACTATTGCTAGTACTTTATCTAGTTATATGCAATATATGTTTCAATCGGGGTTATTACAAAATATTACTGAAATATCAGTAGGAACAATTATGTTAAATCTAATTTTAAAAGCAGCACTTTGTATACTTCCAGTAGCAATACCAATAATGGTAGCTGGAATTGTTGGAGGAGTAATGCAAACAGGATTTTTATTAACTGGAGAAACCTTAAAACCTTCTTTTGGAAAGTTAAATCCAATTTCAGGATTTAAGAATATGTTTTCTAAAAAAAGCATAGCAGATTTAATTAAGAATCTATTAGTAGTTATTATTTTAAGTTACATAGGATATGATTATGTATTAACTAATTATAGGGATATATTGCAAGTATCCAATATATATCTTCCTTCCATAGGAAAAGAACTTCTTGGAATAATTTCTGGGATTTTTGTAAAAGTATCTATTGTTATGATTATATTAGCGGCAGTAGATTATTTCGTTCAATATAAGTTCTTTAAAAAAGATATGAGAATGACAAAACAAGAGGTAAAAGATGAATATAAACAAATGGAAGGAGATCCAAAAGTAAAAGGAAAAATTAAGCAAAAGCAAAGAGAAATGGCATCTAGAAGAATGATGGAGTCAGTTAGAGATGCAACAGTGGTTATTACTAACCCAACTCATTTAGCAATTGCAATAAAGTATGAAGATGGCAAAATGGAAGCACCTTTAGTTGTGGCTAAAGGAGCAGACTTAGTAGCATTAAAAATCAAAGAAATTGCACTTAATAATAATGTTCCTATTATGGAGAATAAACCCTTAGCAAGAATGCTTTATGAACAAGTTGAAATTGATAAAGAAATACCACAAGACTTGTATCAAGCTGTTGCTGAGATTTTAGCTATGGTATATAGTCTTAAGTCAAAGAAAAAAATGTAAAATGGTCAATTAAAGGATGGGGTTAATTTGGAAGCACAAAGTAAGAAAAGTTTTAAAATTAAAGATAACCTAGATGTATTAGTAGCTTTTGTAGTTATTGGAATAGTTCTAATGATTATAATTCCTTTACCTAAACAAGTTTTGGATGTATTATTGGCATTTAATATTACTTTATCAATTATTATTATGCTAATTACAATGTTCACTACAAATGTATTGCAATTATCAGTTTTCCCAACATTATTGCTTGTTACCACTTTATTTAGGTTAGCACTAAATATTTCGTCTACAAGACTTATTTTAACAGAAGCAGATGCCGGAAATATAATTGAGGCTTTTGGTGAATTTGTAATTGGTGGTAATTATGTAGTAGGAATAATTATATTTTTAATTATTATAATAATTCAATTTATTGTTATTACAAATGGTGCTGGAAGAGTTTCAGAAGTATCTGCAAGATTTACACTTGATGCAATGCCAGGAAAGCAAATGAGTATAGATGCAGATTTAAATGCAGGGCTGATTGATGAAGCAACAGCAAAGAAAAAGAGAAAGGATTTACAATCAGAAGCAGATTTCTATGGAGCTATGGATGGTGCCTCTAAGTTTGTAAAGGGAGATGCAATAGCAGGGATTATTATTACTGTTATTAATATTGTTGGTGGTATACTAATTGGAGTTATGATGAATGGTATGTCAGCAGGAGAGTCAGCTCAAACATATATTAGGCTTACTGTTGGTGATGGACTTGTTAGCCAAATACCTGCTTTATTAATATCTACATCCTCAGGTATCTTAGTAACTCGTTCAGGAAGCGAAGATAACTTTGGTAAAACTCTTGCGACACAATTAACAGGTTTCCCAGTTGTATGTGCTATAGCAAGTGTAATAATGTTTGTATTAGCATTAATTCCTAATATGCCTAAGTTTCCATTTTTATTAGCATCATTAGCAACAGGAGTACTTGCATATTTATTATATAGAGAAGAGAAAAAGAATGAAAAAATTGAAATGGCACTGCAAGAAGATGAGGAACTAGAAATTGAAAGAAAAGAGCCTGAGAATGTTATGAAGTTAATATCTGTAGAGCCTATGGAAGTAGAAATAGGTTATGGATTAATTCCACTGGCTGATGAAAGCGCAGGAGGAGATTTACTTCAAAGAATTGCATCTGTAAGAAGACAATGTGCAATAGAAATGGGAATAGTTGTACAACCAATAAGAATTAGGGATAATCTTCAATTAAAAACTAATGAGTATGTTATTAAGATAAGGGGTACAGTAATAGAATCAGCTGAATTAATGGCAAATATGCTTTTATGTATGGATCCAACTGGAGAAAATACTGAAATTCCAGGAATAAAAACCATTGAACCTACATTCAATCTTCCAGCAGTATGGATTAATAAGGATCAAAGGGAAGAAGCAGAAATAAAAGGATTAACTGTTGTAGATCCAATTACAGTTATGGTAACCCACTTAACAGAAACTATTAAGTCACATTCTTATGAATTATTAGGAAGACAAGAAGTTAAGTTAATAGTTGAAAATGTAAAAGAAAAATACTCAGCAGTAGTTGAGGAATTAATACCAGAGTTAATTACTATTGGAGAATTGCAAAAGGTATTACAGAATTTATTAAGAGAAAAAGTTCCAATAAAAGATATGGTTACAATAATGGAATCATTAGCAGATAATTCAAGAAATACAAAGGATATAGAGGTATTAACTGAGTATGTTAGATTTGCACTTGGAAGGACAATATGTAATCAAATAATAGATGAGGAAAAAGCAATAACAGTTGTAACTTTACATCCAGAACTTGAAGAATTAATTGCTTCTAATATACAAAAGTCTGTTCAGGGATCTTTCCCAGCAATTGATCCTGACACTACTACTAAGATATTCCACAATTTAAAAAATACTTTAGATAGTGTTTATTTCTATAATAATCAACAAGTAATTTTAGTATCACCAAATATTAGATGTGTATTTAGAAAATTAACAGAAATGGCTTTCCCACATTTAATGGTAATATCATTAAACGAAATACCAAATGATGTAGAAATAAGAACAGAAGGAGTTGTAGAATTATAGATGATAATAAAAAAATATGTAGTAAATAATATGAATGAAGCTCTAACAAGAATTAGATATGAACTGGGAAGAGAAGCTGTAATTATAAGTCAAAGAAAAGTTAAGAAGCCAGGATTAAAAGGATTGTTTTCAGAAAAACAAATTGAAGTAACTGCTGCAATTGAAAATGAGTCTAAAGATTATAAGAAAAAAGAAAAGAGGGTTAATACTAAAAAAGAAGACGAGGATTTTAAAAATTCAATAGATGATATAAAAAGGATAATGAGAGATAATTTTAAAGAAGAAAAAGAAATTGAAGAAAAACCTATATATGAGGAATCCTCTAAAATAGAAATAAAACAAGAGGAAAATAATGAAGTTGAATTACCACCGGTAATAGAAAAAGAAAATGACAAATTTATTCCTCATGAGCCTATTCCATTAAAGGAAATAGTAAAAAAAGTTTCTCAAAATAAGGATGTCACTCAAGAAGAAAAAAATGAAGAGGATAGTACACCTAAGAAGTCAACTAAAAAAACTATAAGTAAAGAGGATGAAAGCGAAGTTAAAAAAACACCAGCTAAAAGAACAACACAAAGAAAAACAACTTCAAAAAGTGGAACCTCTAGCAATGAAAATATTGAAGAAGAAATAAAAAACATGAAGGAAATACTGAATAGAGTTTTAGAAAATACTAATCATATTGATAATAATAAAGATGCATTGCAGGAAGTAATGGATGAAATTGATATTGATTTGGATTTTTATAAGGATTTAAAAGGAAAGATTGATATTAAAGATGTTAAAGAAAGTCTAAGAAAAATAATAAAGTCAGAAGTTAGAGTAACAAATGAGAAAATGAAAGGTAATGTTGTATTGGTAGGGCCTACAGGTGTTGGAAAAACAACAACAATTGCTAAACTAGCAGGTAAATATTCTCTTATTGAAAAGAAAAAAGTAGGATTAATTACAATAGATACATATAGAATTGGAGCAGTAGAACAATTAAAGACATATGCAGAAATAATGAATATTCCTTTTAAAGTTGCAATTTCCGTAAAAGAAATGGAAGATGCAATAAAAACAATGGAGGATTGTGATATCGTATTTATCGATACTACAGGACGTAGTAGCAAAAATACTATGCAAATTTCTGAACTTAGACTACTAATAGAAAAAGCAAAGCCAACATCAGTTAATTTAGTGGTAAGTTCTTCAACGAAAAACAGTGATATTAAAATTATTACTGAAGGATATAAAGAACTAAATTATGATAAAGTTATTATCACAAAGGTAGATGAAACTTCTACTTATGGATCTATTTACAACATTTACAAAAGAACTGGTAAACCTATAAGATATTTAACAACTGGACAAAATGTTCCAGATGATCTCATGGTTCCAACAAAAGATGAAATTGCTAAGTTAGTATTGGGGGATGAAAATGTATGTTAGATCAAGCTCACAGCTTGAGAAATTTATTTAAAAATGATGTTAAAGAAAAAGTACCGAAAATAATAACTATTACATCAGGTAAAGGTGGAGTTGGTAAAAGTAATATAGTTGTAAATATAGGAATAGCATTACAAAAGAATGGGAAAAAAGTTTTAATTTTAGATGCTGATATAGGAATGGGCAATGATGATGTTTTAATGGGATTATATCCAAAATATAATTTATTAGATTTACTTAAAGGTATTTCAATAAAAGATATAATCCTAGATGGACCATATGGGTTAAAATTGCTTCCAGCAGGATCTGGCATAAATGTTATTGATGAATTAACAATTAATGAAAGAGATTATTTAATTAATGAATTAGAGAATATGAATGAATTTGATTATATACTCATAGATACAGGGGCTGGTGTAAATAGAAGTATTTTAGCTTTTTTAAAATCCTCGGATGAAGCTATTATAGTAATAACTCCAGAGCCAACTTCTATAACAGATTCATACAGTTTAATAAAAACTTCAATTATAAATGATGTTTCTGTTCCATTAAATGTAATTGTTAATAAGGTATCAAATAAAAATGAGGGAGTTACTGCGTTTAACAATTTAAGTAATGCAGTAGAAAAATTTCTTTTTTATAAAGTTAAATATTTTGGAAGTATTTTAGAGGATAAAAAGTTAATAGAAGGAGTAAAGAAGCAGGTACCTTTTACTATATTATATCCTAAATCAGATGCTTCAAAATCTATAGATTTAATTGCAAAGAGAATAGATATGAAAGAGGTATTTGAATTAAGTAAAACTCCCAAAAAGGTTTTTAAAAATCTAATGGAGCTATTGTCTTAGAGGAGGGAAATAACAATGTCTAGTGCAAAGTTCAGTATTAATGGGAATATTATTATATATAGTGATAAGATTGCATATAAATGTACCATTCAAGATTTAAGAGAAGACTATATGCTTATTAATATACCAATTGGGGAAGGTGGAAGATTTTTAGATATATCATTAGGTGATGAAATAGAAATGAACTATTATTATTCAGATTGTTATTATATATTTAAAACTAAAGCAATAGATAAAAAGCTTGAAAATAATATTCCATTATATAAATTAGAATTACCATATGATGTTCAAAAAGTTCAAAGAAGGAATTTTGTTAGAGTAGATTTGGTTGAATATGCATTTTATAGAAAAGAAAGTATGCCATCTGGTCAATGGAAAAGAGCAATGATTTTGAATTTAAGTGGTGGCGGAATGAAAATGAGTGTTCAAGAATATTTCGATAAGGATGAAAAATTATTGATTAACATATACACAGAGGATGAAAAATTACAAGTTGAAGGATCGATAGTTAGAGAGATAGAAAAAACTACAAGAGAACAAGTCTGTGCAGTAAAGTTTATCAATATAAGTGAAAGAACAAGAGATAAAATTATTCAAAAGGTTTTCAATCAAATGCGAAAACAAAGAGATTATATTTAAGGAGTGGTACTATGACTGCCATGGAATCTTTAAAATACAGAGAGCAAATAATAGAAGAATATTTACCTTTGGTAAAGTACATAGCATCTAGAATAAATTTAAATAATAGCAAAATAATGGAGTATGATGATTTAGTTAGCTATGGAATAATTGGTTTGATTGATGCTATATCAAAGTTTGATTCTACAAAAGGGATTAAGTTTTCTTCTTACGCATCAATTAGAATTAGAGGAGCAATAATTGATGAAATCAGAAAAAACAGACCAATATCTAAAGGTGCAATGGACAAATTAAATAAATATAATTTAGCAGTTGAAAAATTACAAAAAAAATTACTAAGAGAACCAACTAATGATGAAATTGCTAAGGAACTTAAAATATCATTAAGTGCTGTTGGAGAAATAGAGAACTATATAAATTATATTTCAATTGTATCATTAGAAGACATATTGTTTTCGGATGATGAAGAAGTTACATTAATGAATGTAATTGAAGATAAAAATAGTCCAAGCCCAGAGGAAAGGTATGAGAATAGTGAAAGGCTGGAAATGCTTGTTAAAGGTATTGAAGGCCTTAATGAAAAGGATAGAACTATTTTAAATTTATACTATTATGAAGGGTTAACCCTAAAAGAAATTGGACATGTTTTAGAAATATCTGAGTCAAGAGTTTGTCAGTTACATAGTAGAGCCATTAGAAATCTTAGAGAAAAAATGAAAAATTTAAATTATTTATAGAGGGAAATTATGCCATATATATTAATATTATTTGGAATTATTTTAATAATTGTTAACACAAAAGCCATAAATAAGAAAGAAAATTCCTTTAGCCATGTGTTAAAATATAAAAAGGAGGATATTTCAGAGGTTCAAACTGAAATAGCTCAAATTAGAAAAGATGTTGCAGAAAGTTTAACTGAAATGCAACAGGAAATATTAGAGCTTAAAGAAATAATTAAGAAAAATGAGTTAAGCACAAATGAGAATAAGGTCATAAAAAGTAATCATAACAATATAGAAGCTACAGATAAAAAATCAATAATTATGAAATTAATTAAAGAGGGATATACTGAAGAAGAGATATGTAACAAATTATCATTAGGTAAGGGGGAAGTACTATTAGTAAAAAGTTTATTCAAGGAATAAAAAAAATATTTAACATAATATGTGATTCAAAAGTACTTCTTGGAATTGGAATAGGGCTAGTATTAGGAATAATTCTTATGCTGGGATACAAAAGTACCAATTCCCTTACTGATGCTCAAATTGAGGAAAAAGCAAGAGATTTAGGAATGCATACAGATGAGGATTGTAAAGTTTTTTTTAGAAAGGATGGGGAATAAAATATGATTAGAAGCCTTTATACAGCAGTGTCAGGCATGATAACATTGGAAAACAAACAGAATACAATTGCAAATAATATGGCAAATGCAAATACAATAGGGTATAAATCAGAGGATTTGGTATTAAAAAGTTTCCCAGAAGTAATGTTGCAAAATAGAGACAAAATTGTAGGTAATAAGAATGTTGTAAATAAATTAGGAACATTAAGTTTAGGAACCAAAATTGATGAAGTAACAACTAAGTTTACCCAAGGAGATTTTAAAGAAACTGGCAAGACTACTGATTTTGCAATAGATGGACGTGGCTTTTTTATGGTTCAAAACGGAAATAATGTAGTATATACTAGGGATGGAAATTTTAAAGTTAATACTGATGGATTATTAATTACTACAACAGGAGATAGAGTTCTAGGCAGAAATGCTGCAGGAGAGTTAGAGCCTATTTACGTTGGAGATTCAGATTTTGTTATAGATAAATATAATAATGTTCAAATTAATGGTGTTTCTACGCAATCTTTAGCTACAGCAGATTTTGAAGATTATAGTACCTTAGTAAAAATAGGAGATAATTATTATCAAGGGGAAAATCCAATTAATGATGCAGCTGTATATGTTAAGCAAGGATTTACTGAAGCATCAAATGTAAATATTACAAATGAAATGGTAAATATGATGACAGTAATGAGAAATTTTGAAACTAATCAAAAAATATTAACTATGTTAGACGGAACCTTAGATAAAGCAGCTAATAAGGTTGGACAAGTATAATAAGAAGGGAGGATAATTATGTTAAGAACATTATGGACAAGTAGAACTGGTATGAATGCCAATCAAGAAAGGTTGGATGTTATAAGTAACAACTTAGCAAATTCAAGCACAGCAGGCTATAAAAAGTTGGAAATTGGTTTTAAGGATTTGCTTAGCGAATCACTAGATAGAAGAGGATATCCTATATATGATAAAACTTCTATTATGGGTACTGGTACAAGAACAACTGCTTGGTATAGAGATGGACATCAAGGAAATTTAATGGTGACAGAAATAGCAACGGATTTATGTATTGAGGGAGAAGGACAATATTTTAGACTAACACAACCAGATGGAACTAAAGTTTATACAAGAGATGGAGCTTTTAAAATAGATTCTCTTGGAAGATTAGTAGATTCATTTGGAAATAAAGTTGATATTGAATTTGATCCAGGCAGAAATGAAGAGAATACACCTTTTACTGTTGACAGTTTTATGGTTGATACTGAAGGTTATGTATATAGAAAAGAAAATAATATATTTAATAGAGTAGGAAAGATTAATTTGTATACTGCAACAGGTGATAATGCCTTTAATTCAGTTGGAAATAATTTGTTTGTTCCTGCAGAAGGTGCAGATGTAAGAATAGTTGATGTAGATAATACAAGGATTCATCAAGGATATTTAGAAGGATCTAATGTTGATGTAGCACAAGAAATGACAGATATGATAGTAACTCAAAGAGCATTTCAATTAAGTTCAAAGAGTTTACAAACTGCTGATGATATGTGGGGCATGATTAATAATATGAGAAGTTAATAAATTATGCATTTTATTTCATTAGTAATGTAGTAACAAAATTAAGTAAGAACTACCGACAGAGTAGAACTAAGAGAGAATAGATAAGAGATGAGGACAGAAATCAAAGATTTCTTGATATTAATTGAGTAATTGTATCAAATGTTCTCTCTCTTTTTTATTTATTTTACAACATGGCGATAGCAAGAGAAGGGACAGTTTATATCCAACATATAGATGCTTAATCATTGGAAAATCAAATTAATGAAAAATATGGATTTAAAAATATTTATAAAATGAAAAAAATAAAACAAAAAAAAATACTAAATTGAAAAGGTGAAAAAAAATTCATTTATAAATTGATATGTTAATTTTCATGCATTAAAATGAAAATAACAAAGGAGTTACAGAGATAGTTAATCTCTATAACTCCTTTGTTATTTTATACGGAGGTGAGAATTTTAAAGATCAAATTGTAATTATTTCAGGTGGAGGAAGTGGTATAGGAAGAGCAACAGATGAAAAGTTTTCTAAATAGGAGTTATATTTTTGTTGGTGATATGAGTAATGTAGAGCAAGTTGAAGAAATTGTTTAAGGAGGAAGTATTATGAATGAAAATGAAATGTTATTAAAATATATGAATGAAAATATTGATATTTTTGAAGAAAGTTTAAAAAAGGCTGTTTTAATCGAAACACCTACAGATGGAGATAAAAAAGATTTGGTAGATTGTCGTAATTATTTTCAGTCTTTATTTGAAGGAATAGGATGTAAATGTACTGTTGTTCATACTGAAAATGAACATTATGGAGGACATTTATTAATTGAGTATGGAGATGGAGATGAACAGATTCTTTTCATAGGACATTATGATACTGCTTATGCTAAAGGTACATTTGGCCCATCATTATGGGTAAAAGAAGGTAATAAAATAAAGGGACCAGGAACACTAGATATGAAAGGTGGAGATGTACAAGTATATATGATCATACGTGCCTTAAAAGAATTGAAATTAATGCCTAAAAATAAAAAAATAGTATTTTTCCTTAGTTGTGACGAAGAAGCTGGTAGTTATACATCACATAAACATTATGAAGAATTAGGTAAGAAAAGTAAAGCTGCCTTTGTTATGGAAGGTGGCATGGGAGATGATATTGGAGGATGTACTATAGGACGATTTGGAAGAGGAAATTATAAATTTTTTGCTAAAGGAGTTACAGCTCATTCTGGTAACGCACCATTTGATGCAGAAAGTGGATTAATTGAACTTGCAAAACAGGCAGTAAAACTAGAAAGTTATACTGATTACAATAAAGCTGTTAGCGTAGCTTGTACAAGTCTTCATTCAGGAAATGCAGGATGGCCTACTGTTCCAGGTGAAGCTGAGTTGTCAATTGATGCTAGATTTTCTACACTAAATTATGCGCAAGAATACGATGAAAAATTTCAGCAATTAGAATCTTTCAACAAAAAAGTGAAAATTATAACAAAAGGTGGATTGGAAAAACCACCTTATGACAAGGATGCACCATATAATAAAGCTTTATTTGAAAAGGCTATTGAAATTGGTAAAGAATTTGGTTTGAAATTGGATGGAAGAATAGAAATGGGCGGAACTGATGGAAACTTTACTTCTTCTGTTGGATGTCCAACTTTAGATGGTTTGGGTATGACAGGAGATTTTGTTCATCAACCAGATAAAGAATATATTAATTTAGATCATGTGGCAGTTAGGGGAGCATTTGTGGCTAAAGTTGTGTTGGAAACATTAAGGTCTTAATTATTCAATGAAAGAAAGTAATATTAAAATTAAATAATACGTTTGGAAGCAAGGAAATGTGCAAAAAGAAAGGTGGCTGCTCACAAAACTATTAGTTTTGTGAGCAGCCCATTTTTTTATTACATAATTGAAATTGTATTTGTTAATGGTGGTATTACTTGTTTTTTTCTTGAAAGAACGCCTGGTAAGAAAGCCGTATTATTTTCAAGTTTAACATTAAATGTTTTTTCTACTATTTCAGGAATTTTACCTGTAACAAGAATTTGAGAACCTTCATTTAATATGTCAGTTAACAGCAATAACATCATATCAAATTTGCCACTTGTTGCTTTTTCGTTCATGTAAGATAACATATCTTCTTTTAAAGGCATAAATCCTTCAATATCCATAGTATTAACTTGGGCAACACCTATTTTATAGTCTCCAATGTTAAATGGTTTGAAATCTTGATTGTAGATTTCTTCTACTGTTTTTCCTTTAAGAGAAGTACCAGCTTTAAACATTTCTTTAGCAAAGTTTTCGATACTTTCGATTCCAGCAATTTCTGCTAATTTTTTGCATATTTCTTTATCTTGTTCAGTACAAGTTGGACTTCTAAATAATAATGTATCAGAAATAATGGCACCACATAAAAGTCCAGCAGCTTGTTTAGATGGTTCAAGACCTCTTTCAAAGAAACACTTTGCAACAATTGTTGAAGTACTTCCTAAAGGTTCATTTCTAAAGTATATTGGATTACCTGTTTGAATGTCAGCTACTCTATGGTGATCAATAATTTCAAGAATTTCAGCATCTTCTAATCCATCTACTGATTGTCCTCTTTCATTATGATCCACTTGAATTACTTTTTTCTTATAGTTTGAAATTAAATGGAATCTTGATATTGTTCCAACTACTTTACCATCTGGTGTTGTAACTGGATATGAGCCAAATCTTGTTTCAATCATTTTTTCCTTTATATCATCTACTAGTTCATCAGTTCTGAAAGAAACTAGATTTTCTTTTGCCATTACATATTCCACAGGAATACTTTGGACTATAAGCCTTGCAGCTGTAAAAGAATCATGAGGTGTACTTATTACAGTAACATTATTCTTGTCAGCTAGTGAAATTAAATCTGTAGATAAAGTGTGTGAACCTGTAATTATTAATAAAGATACCTTTAAATCTAATAATTCTTTATGTATTTCAGGTCTATCACCTACAATTGCAATATCTCCCTCTTCAACTAATTCCTTCATGCTTTCTGTTTCCATTGCAGCTACAGTAATTTTCCCAGGAAAATTATTTTGATTTTTATCAGTAAAAATTTCTTTGGCAGATAAAGTACTAATAATATTAGATAGAGGAGTTTTGCTTTTATTTAAAATCGCATTATCCCAAATATCCATATATGAAGAAGCTAAATTTGATATAGATAAAATACCAACTAAATGTTGATTTTTGTCTGCTACAGGTAAAGACTTAATATTCTTTTTCTTCATTTCATCCCAAGCCATTCTTAATGAAAGATTTGGAAGAACAGGATTAATATTATCTATTTTTAAATCTTCTACTTTAAGTCTTACAGTTTCTAAAAAGTCAGGAGCTTTAACTCCAAAAGAATCTAAAATAAATTGAGTTTCTCTATTTACATTACCAAGTCTAACTGGAATAGCAGGAATTTCATTTGTTCTATTTTTAAACTCTGCATATCCAAAAGCAGCACAAATAGAGTCTGAATCAGGATTTTTATGTCCAGTTACATATATTACGTTTCTCAATATGTCTCCTCCTTAATTATATATAAATTAACAATTAATATTTTAAATCTATTATGTCAAAATGTAAAGAATTATAGCATTAAGTATAAAGGCAAAAGAAAGATAAATTTTACATTAATATTCTTCTAAATAATAAAAAATTAAGTATATATAGTAGAGAATTATTAATTAGGAGGAAAAGTAGTGTTACAGGAAAAAACTATTACACCTGGATTGACAACTAAGGAAGCAGAAAAAAGAATAAAAGAATATGGATTAAATGAATTAGAACATAAAAAGAGAGTATCCCCCATTAAAATTTTTATTTCTCAATTTAATGATTTTATGGTATGGGTATTACTTGGAGCAACCTTCATATCTTGGATAATGGGAGATACAGCAGATGCCGTAACAATAATTATTATAGTAATTGTTAATGCTATACTTGGCTTTATTCAAGAATTTAGAACAGAAAAATCTTTAGAAGCATTGAAAGAATTAGCAGCACCCACATGTAAAGTATATAGAGATGGTAGTTTAAAGATCATTAATTCAATTTATCTTACAATTGGGGATATCATAATTTTAGAAGCTGGAGATCGAATACCTGCAGATGGTATTTTTATAGAAACTTCTGGAGTAACAGTAGATGAATCAATTTTAACAGGTGAGTCTGTTGGTGTAATTAAAGAAGGAAATAAGAAAAATTATGAAGGATATATGGGGACAACCATTCTTAAGGGGAAAGGTTTGTTTAAAATAGCATCTATAGGTATGAAAACAGAAATGGGGAAAATAGCGGATCTATTAGATAATATAAAAGAAGAAAAATCTCCATTAAAAGAAAGATTAGAATCCTTAGGCAAAATATTAGTGCTTTTATGTTTAGTAATTTGTTTGGTGGTTACAATATTAGGTATATTTAGAGGAAATGATGTAGGTGAGATGTTTCTTCTTGGAGTAAGTCTTGCTGTTGCTGCGATACCAGAAGGATTAGCTGCAATAGTTACAGTATCTCTTGCTCTTGGAGTATCAAGAATGTTAAAAAGAAATGCCCTTATTAGGAAATTACCAGCAGTAGAAACTTTAGGATGTACATCTGTTATATGTTCTGATAAAACAGGTACATTAACGCAAAATAAAATGAAAGTAAAAGAAGTATATATAAATAGTAGAATCTTTGATATGGAGAAAGAAAAATTAATAGATAGTTCTATGTTAAGGAAAGCTTTGGTTTATTGCAATGATTGTAACTATGATTTTAATACTAATTATATTGATAAGGCTGTAACTGGGGATCCAACAGAAACAGCATTAATTAAACTATTCTTTACAGATGTTAAATTATTAGAGGCATTTATTAGTAATGGGAAAAGAGTATTTAATATTCCCTTTGATTCTACAAGAAAAATGATGTCAGTTATTATTAAAGAAGGAACTACTGAAAAATGTTATGTTAAGGGTGCACCAGAAAGAATACTTGAAAAATGTAGTTATATTTTAGAAAATAATAAAGTTAAGCCTTTTACTTATGAAAAGAAAAAACAGGTAGCATTATTTATTGAGGCTATGTCTTCTAGAGCATTAAGGTGTATAGCAGCAGCATATAAAGAACAGGCTCTTCCACGTAATGAAGGAATTGAAAAAAATCTAATATTTATTGGCGTAGTAGGAAGTATGGATCCACCTAGAAAAGAAGCAAGAGATGCAGTACTTAAATGTAAACTGGCAGGGATAAAACCAATTATGATAACAGGAGATCATAAAAGTACAGCTTTAGCCATAGCTAAAAACTTAAACATTTGTAATAATGATAATCAAGTTATGACTGGAGATGAAATAGAAAGAATTAGTGATAAAGAGTTAGAGCAAAAAGTAAATAAAGTAAGAGTATTTGCTAGAGTATCTCCAAAACACAAATTAAGAATTGTAAAAGCATTTAAAAGGAATAATAATATTGTAGCTATGACCGGTGATGGAGTTAATGATGCCCCAGCTATTAAAGAAGCAGATATAGGAATATCAATGGGTATATCAGGAACTGATGTTACTAAAGAAGCTTCATCTATGATATTAATGGATGATAATTTTGCAACTATTGTAGCAGCAATAGAAGAGGGTAGAGTAATCTATGATAATATAAGAAAGTTCATTAGATATCTTCTATCCTGTAATTTAGGCGAAGTTTTAACAATGTTTTTAGCTTCAATCTTAACATTACCAACTCCATTAACTCCTATACAAATTCTTTTTGTAAATTTAGCAACAGATGGTTTGCCAGCAATAGCTTTAGGAGTAGATCCTCCAGATAAAGACATAATGAGAATGAATCCAAGAGAAAAAAAAGAAGGAATTTTTGCTAGAGGATTAGTAGAGAAAATAAGTGTTAGAGGATGTCTTATTGGAATATGCACTGTTCTTTCATTCATAATAAGTAGATTAAATGGAATGGATTTAGTAACCTGTAGAACCATAGCTCTTTCAACATTAGTAATGTCCCAATTATTTCATGTATTTGAATGTAGATCTGAGAGACATTCTATATTTTCAATTAAAATTACTTCAAATAAATATTTATTAGCAGCAGTAACTTTTTCAATAATAATGCTCTTAAGTATTTTATATATTCCTTTTTTGCAAAATGTATTTCATACAGTAGCAATAAATAAATATCAATGGGGTATAGTAATATTTTTCTCTGGAATCATTGCATTAATTAATAGCTTATACTTATTTATTAAAACAAAATAATGATATTAGGTATAAAAAATGAAGGGCTTTACAGAGCCCTTCAAAATATTATATAATACATAGTAATCATATCAAAAAAATATGCAAATTAATAAAGGAATGAATAAAATGAATGTATATTTAGATAACGCTTCAACAACAAAGCCAAGTAATGAGGTAATAAAAGAAATAGGGCTGGCTATGGAAAAATTTTATGCCAATCCATCTTCTATCCATGCTTTAGGTTTAGAATGTGAAAAAGAACTAAATAAATGCAGAGAAGAAATAGCAAAAACTATAAATGCAGATAAAAATGAAATTTATTTTACTTCTGGAGCAAGTGAAGGTAATAATTTAATATTAAAAGGATTAGCTAAAGCTGGAAATGAAGTGTTAGTGACCCCTTTTGAACATAGTTCTATTAAAAATACAATAGAAGTATTAGAAGAAAATAAAGTAAGAGTTAAGTATTTAAAGATAGATGAAAAAGGTAGAATAGATATAGAGGATTTAAAAAATAAAATTACAAAAGAAACAACATTAGTTTCTGTAATTTTTGTTAATAATGAGATTGGGGTAATTCAAAATTTAAAAGAAATTGGAATAGCAATAAAAGAAATAAGTAGCAGAGCCAAATTTCATGTTGATGCAGTACAAGGTTTTGGAAAAATAAAGATTAATGTTAATGAAATGAAAATAGATTCATTAGTAGTAAGTGGTCATAAATTAAATGGGCCTAAAGGGATTGGATTTTGTTATATTACTAGAGGGCTTATGCCAAAACCTCTTATTACAGGAGGATCTCAAGAAAGAGGATTAAGGGCTGGAACAGAGAATTTACCTTCTATAATTGGATTAAATAGAGCTATTAAAGATGCATATAATAATTTGGAAGAAAACAATAAAAAAATTACTGAAATAAAAAAATATATGATTGAAAAATTATCACAAATTAATGGTGTTAAAATTAACAGTCCCTTAGATGAAGATTTTATTCCACATATTTTAAATGTTTCTTTCTTAGGCATTAGAGGAGAAGTATTATTACATGCTTTAAGTGGAGATAATATTTATGTATCTACAGGTTCGGCTTGTACCTCTAAATCGAAAGCTGGAGTTATAGGCAGTCATGTTTTAGAAGCAATAAAACTTTCAAAGGAAGAGATAGAAGGAGCTATAAGATTTTCTTTCTCTAAGGATACTACAATAAAAGAAATTGATTATACTGTAAACTGTTTAGAAAAGCATTTAAAGTTTTTAAGGAGAAAAAAATAATGGAAAAATTATTATTAGTAAAATATGCGTCGGAAATATTTTTAAAAGGATTAAATAGAAACAAATTTGAAAAGCAACTAAGAAATAATATATCAGATAAATTAAAAGGATTAGAATATGAAATAATAATTGATACAGGTAGATATTTTATTAAAGTGGATGATATAGAAGAAGGCATAAATCGAGTTAAGAAAATTTTTGGGATATCAGAAATATGCCTTGTAACTAAAGTAGAGCTGGATTTAGATAAGGTTAAAGAAGAGGCTTTAAATAAAATAAATCAAAGTGATATAAATACATTTAAAGTAGAAACAAACAGGGCAAATAAGAATGTACCAGGCAAATCAATGGATATATCAAGAGATGTTGGTGCTTATATTTTAGAAAAATATAAAAAGAATCTTACAGTTGATGTAAGGAATCCAGAAGTAAAAATATATATAGAATTAAGGGAATATGCTTACATATGGAGTACAAAAGATAAAGTTAAAGGTGCAGGAGGATTGCCATATAAAACAAATGGAAGTACTATGCTTATGTTGTCAGGAGGGATAGATTCTCCGGTGGCAGGGTACTTAATGGCAAGAAGAGGAGTGGCTCTTAATTGTGTTTATTTTCATAGTCATCCCTATACTTCTGAAAGGGCAAAAGAAAAGGTATGTGAATTAGCAAAAATACTTTCAACCTATACAGAAAAGGTTAATTTATACATTGTTCCTTTTACTGAAATTCAAATGGAAATAATTGATAAATGCAGAGAAGATGAATTAACCATCATTATGCGTAGATTTATGATGAGAATAGCTTGTGCTTTAGCAGAGAATCTTAAAATAGATTCAGTTTCAACGGGAGAGAGTATAGGCCAGGTTGCAAGTCAAACTATGGAAGGATTGGTTGTAAGTACAGATTGTGCTGATAGACCAGTGTTTAGACCATTAATTGCAATGGACAAGGAAGATATAATAGAAATATCAAGAAAAATAGGAACTTTTGAAACTTCTATATTACCTTATGAGGACTGTTGTACTATATTTGTACCAAAACATCCCAAAACAAAGCCTCAATTAGAAGGAATTATAAAAGGTGAAAGTGTATTAAATATTGAAGAATTGGTTAATAAGGCAATAAAAAATACAGAACATGTAGTATTTTAACTACATGGTCTGTACTTTTAATATCTCATTCTGCCAGCTTGCTGTCTAGATTTTTTTAGCTGAGAATGATCAATAGGAACTAAATCCTTTTTAGTTGTTAGATTAAGTACATTCTGGATTTGAATAACATCTGAGTCCTTCTTACCCTTAACGCCTTTAAGACCCATAAGCATAACTTTATGACCAGCTTTTACAGAAATAAATTCAACTTTCTTAAACCAACGTCTTTTTTTGTAACGGGCTTTAACAATTCCTTTACTAACATCTGATTTAATTACCATTTCTACAATTAAGCTTTTAATTATAATATAATTTTTTTCTTTGAATTTTATTGAAACAACAGTACCAGAAGCACTTGTTATTCTATCTCCGTACTTTTCAAAATATGAATCTCTAAAATACTTATCAAGTTTATCTCTAAATCCCATAGCAAAACTCCTTTAATATGTAATTGTGTAGTTATACACACATTCTCAATAAAAAATATTATATCATACAATAGTTTTTTTAACCATATAAAATAACTAATGAAAGTTTACCTTAATTTAGATTTTTGTTATTATTAGAAATATGAAGTGTAACAAGGAGGAAATTAAGGTGTTTCATAGTTTATTAAATTTATTTATATTTCCAAGTGGCATCTTTGCAATTTCAATTATATTAATAATATTAATATTTGAAAAGAAATTTGAAGTGTCTTTAGGGGATAATAAGAAAATAATGAAAGAAAAAGATATTTCTTATATAACAAAAATATTTAAAAACAACAAAGTTATTAATGCTATTAATTTCATTTGTGCTATTTTCTTATTACTAATACTAATATTTATTCCTATGTACCATAACATATTCACTTCAAAAAATAACGATTTAGTTCTTGTAATAAGTTTTTTTACAATATCAATAGTAGTTCTATTATTTAAAGGTAAAAATTATTATATTAACATATTTAAAAGTTTATTATTTGAAATACCTATTATAATATCAATTTTAACAGTAGCTGTTAAATGTAATTATTCATTGTCTCTTTATAATATAGAAGGATTTCAATTAGTTAATGGTGTAAATATATTAAATTTAGGATTAATTCCAGGGGCGGTAGCTTTTTTATTGGCCTTAAATTCAATTAATTATGAAAAAATAAATTTATTACATAGGTATACTGGAGTATGTCTATTCGTGGCTTTATTTTTAGGCGGAAGAGGATTAGCCATTACTGGCAGTGTATTCTTAAACAATGTTTTGAATATATTATTGTATATTTTATTGGTGTTAATCGTAATGTTTATATTATTACTATTAAGAAAGTATTTTGAAAAGAAGCAAATAAAATATAAAGGAAGATTATTTCTTGGTATTTCATTTATATTATCAAGTATAAGCTTATTATTAACTATACTTTATTGAGATTATAGCAATATAACATAGTATCTATAAGAAATGAATATATATTTATAAAAATACTATGGAGTGAAATTATGTATCCAATTATTTTTAAAAGTATATATTACCCCAAAATATGGGGAGGAAGGTCTTTAGAAAAAATAAATAGAGTAATTCCAGAAGGAGATATTGGAGAAAGCTTTGATATATCAAGTAATTTAAAATGTGAAAATATAGCTTTAAATGGTAGCTTAAAAGGAAAAACTATTAAGGAAATATCAGAAATATTTGGTGAACAATTCTTAGGAACAAAAGTATCTATAGATAAATTTCCATTACTAGTTAAAATAATTAGTACAAGTGATAAGCTGTCGATACAAGTTCATCCAGATGATAAATATGCTAAAGAAAATGAAAATGATAGTGGAAAAACAGAAGCTTGGTATATATTAGATGCAGAGAAAGATTCAGAAATAGTATTAGGAACTAATAATTGCGATAAGGATATATTTTCCAAAGCTATAAAAGATAAAAGTATATTTCAATATTTAAATATTATTAAGGTTAAGAAAGGTGACTTTTTTATTATTAATAGTGGGACTATTCATGGGATAGGTAAGGGTATAATTATACTAGAAATTCAACAGAACAGTGATTTAACTTATAGAGTTTATGATTTTCATCGTGGAAGAGAACTTCATGTAGATAAAGCTCTTGATGTAATAGATTTTTCTTCAAAAATAAATAGAAGTAAAAATAATTATGATATTAATAATGGAAATATAAAAATATTACTCAATAAAAATAAATATTTTAATGTGGAAAAATATATTATTGAAAAAGAACTTAATATGACAAGTAATATAGAACATTTCAATATAATTACATGCGTAAGTGGAGAAGGGAAAATTATACATGAAAGAAGAGAAGAAATAATTAGATTAGGTGATAGTTATTTTATTCCAGCAAATTTAGGGGAATACTATATAAAAGGGAATTTAGAAATAATTAATACTTATCCTAGTTAAAATAAATGAAAGGGTGAAATAATGGAAAACAGATTATTAAAGCAAATAGAGTTTATTGTAGAAGTTGATAAGGCAAAAGAAGTTCTAAGAAGAACTATTTTATTAAATTCAAAGAGAATGGAAAACGATGCAGAACATTCTTGGCATTTAGCTTTAATGGCACCTATTTTAAAAGAATATATAAAAGAAGAACTTGATTTAGAAAAAGTTATAAATATGGTTATAATTCATGATTTGGTTGAAATAGATGCAGGGGATACGTTTTGCTATGATAAAGAGGCAAACAAAGATAAAAAAAACAGAGAGTTAAAAGCTGCTAACAGGATATTCAACATTTTGCCAGAGGATCAAGGAAAGATAATTTTTGAATTATGGAAAGAATTTGAGGAAATGAAAACTATAGAAAGTAAATATGCCAATACTTTAGATAGATTACAACCAATAATACTGAATATATCAAATAAGGGAGAGTCTTGGAGAAAAAATAAAACATCTAAATCAATGGTTTTAGAAAGAATGTCAATAATTAAAGAGACATCTAATGAACTTTGGCAATTAGTTTTAGACATTGTGGAGGAAGGAGTAAAATCTAAAGCTTTGCAGGATAAATAAGAAAATCATAAGTTCTCATATTTTGAGGCTTATGATTTTTTTTTTTTTTAAATATTGAAACATTTGACAAAATATGATAAAATATAGTGGTATATATACAAAAATATTAGTAAATATTAAATTTCATTAAATTTTATTAACAAATTGTAAATAACCAAGGAAGGTAAAGAATTTTATGAGAGATAAGTTTATAAAATATTTATTCGAAATATCCATATATTTTGAAGAAAAAAGGATGTTTCAAGCAATAAAAAAAGGTTTTATTATGACAATTCCAATAATTATTATTGGAGCTTTTGCCATAGTATTAGAGTATATGCCAATTACTTTATATCAAAATTTTATTGTGAATTTTGCTGATGGGAAAATTTATAATATTCTAGAATTAATAAATAGAAGTACTTTGGGGGTACTTTCTCTTTGTATGGTATTAACAATAAGTTATAGTTATTCAGAATTATGTTGTAAAAATAAAATTAACAATATAATATTGCCAATAGTGTCAATGTCTTCTTATATGATTATTTTAGGTATTACTAATAGTGAATTTAGTATAGAACAATTTTCTCAAAGTGGAATGTTTACTGCAATTTTCATATCTGTAATATCAAGTAAGCTATTTATTAAAATTATATCATCTAAAATATTTAACAAACTAGATCATATAAATGGGGTTGATTCTGTTTTTGAAGATTCAATTAAAGGAATTATACCAGCAGCAATAATTATCATATTTTTCTTAATTATATGGCAAATAATAAATATATTTTTTGGAGAGTATGGTCTACAATCATTGTTTTCAGACATAGCAGATAAAATATTCAATCAAATAGAATCTAATCTTTTTGCAGGCATACTATATATGTTTTTAGTACAAGGAATGTTTTTTTTGGGAATTCACGGTAGTAATGTTTTATCTAACATTGCATATAATTCATTTGAAAGTGGAATAGGCATAAATAATGTGAATATAATGAATGGCATGGAGCCAAGTCAAATAATTACAAAAACTTCTATTGATACTTATGTCAATATGGGGGGAGCAGGTGCTATAGTATGTTTAGTTATTGCTATTTATTTATTCTCAAAGAAAAAAGAATTAAAAAAGTTATGTAAATTAAGTAGTATTCCAGTAATTTTTAATATAAGCGAAATAATGTATTTTGGATTACCAATTGTATTAAATCCAATATTTATAATTCCATTTATTTTAATACCAATTCTTTTTACTTTAATAAGCTATTTTGCCATGTATTTTTCATTAGTTCCGCTTACAATTCAATCTGTTGAATGGACAACTCCTATAATAATAAGTGGATATGTGGCAACTGGGTCTATAAAGGGAAGTATAATGCAAGTAATATTAATAATTATAGGGGTAATAATATACAAACCTTTTATAAAAATATATGATGAAAAAATTGATTTAACAATTAAAAATAATATTAATAAATTAATAAGTATAGTAAAAGAAGCGGAAGGAATAAATAATAAAACTGAATTTTTAAGTAGAAATGATCAAGTAGGACGAGCAGCTAAGTTATTATTATGTGATTTGAAAAATGATATTAAAGATAATAAGTTATTTTTAGTATATCAACCTCAAGTAGATGAAAAAGGTAGAATAATAGGAGTTGAAGCATTACTTAGATGGAAACATCCAATAGGAGGGGAAATATATCCACCTTTAATTATAGCAATAGCAAAAGAAGGAAAAATACTTTCTAAATTAGAAAATTTGATTTTTAGGGAAGCTGGTAAAAGTTTAAAAGAATTAAATGAAAAAGTATCATCTTCAATTAAATTATCTGTAAATATTACAGCCGAGTCATTATTACAAAATGAATTTGAAGATATGATAGACTCAACAGTTATTAACAATAAATTAAATAGAAAAAATCTTTGGATAGAAATTACAGAACATGATGCATTATTAAACTTAGATTCTGTAGAACAGAAATTATTATCATTAAAAAATAAAGGACATAAAATAATTATAGATGATTTTGGAATGGGTCATACATCTCTAAAATATCTACAAAATTATAATTTTGATGTTATCAAGCTAGATGGAAGTATAACCAAAAATATTGAAGCTAATAAAAGAAATTCAGATATTATTTCATCTATAGTGTTTTTAAGTAAAGATTTAAATTTTACTATTATTTCTGAGTGTGTAGAGACAAGTTTGCAAAGGGATAAGTTACTTGAATTAGGATGTAATGTTTTTCAAGGATATTATTATTGCAAGCCGGTGTTATTACAAGATTTATTAAATAAAATTGATACTGGATTCTTAGTTAATATTAAATAATTAATAGGGGATATGTAGCAAAAAAGTCTTGCAACATACCCCCTTTGTTGGTTATTATTTATAAAAGGATATTTATATTGACAATATAGAATAATAATAGTAATATTAAAACATAGTAAACATATACATAAAACATGAAATAGGGGGAAATGATAATGAAGAGTGAAAGAAAATTAAAATTTGAAACTTTACAATTACATGTAGGTCAAGAACAACCAGATCCTGCTACAGATTCAAGAGCAGTACCAATATATCAAACAACTTCTTATGTGTTTAAAAATTCAGCCCATGCTGCCGCTAGATTTAATTTATCAGATGCAGGAAATATTTATGGAAGATTAACAAATTCAACACAAGATGTATTTGAAAAACGTATTGCAGCGCTTGAAGGTGGAGTAGCAGCATTAGCGGTGGCATCTGGAGCAGCAGCAGTTACTTATGCATTACAAAATATTACAAAGTCAGGGGATCATATTGTATCTTCTAAAACAATATATGGTGGAACATATAATCTATTAGCTCATACTTTCCCAGCTAATGGTGTAACAACAACATTTGTAGATGGGGGAAACTTAAAGAATTTTGAAAATGCAATTCAAGAAAATACTAAGGCAATATATATTGAATCATTAGGAAATCCTAATTGCGATATAATTGATATTGACAAGCTAGCAGATATTGCACATTCTCATAAAATACCATTAATTGTAGATAGTACTTTTGCCACACCATATTTATTTAGACCAATTGAACATGGAGCAGATATTGTAATTCATTCTGCAACTAAATTTATTGGAGGACATGGTACTTCTTTAGGTGGTGTTATAGTTGATTCAGGAAAGTTTAATTGGATTGAGTCAGGAAAGTTTCCACAATTAACAGAAGCAGATCCTAGTTATCACGGAATAAAATTTGCTGAAGCTGTAGGACCAGCTGCATATGTTACAAGAATTAGAGCTATTATTTTAAGAGATACTGGAGCAGCTATTAGTCCATTTAATGCATTCCTTTTATTACAAGGTTTAGAAACATTATCATTAAGAGTTGAAAGACATGTAGAAAATGCTTTAAAAGTAGTAGATTTTTTAAGCAAGCATCCTAAAGTTGAAAAGGTTAATCATCCATCATTAAAAGATAGTCCTTATAATGAATTATATAGAAAATATTATCCAAATGGTGGAGGATCAATATTCACTTTTGAAATAAAAGGTGGGGCAAAAGAAGCTCAAGAATTTATTGATAAGCTTGAAATTTTCTCATTACTTGCAAATGTGGCAGATGTTAAGTCATTAGTTATTCATCCAGCAAGTACAACTCATTCACAAATGAATGAGGAAGAATTATTAGGTTCAGGAATAAAACCTAATACTATAAGACTTTCAATTGGAACAGAACATATTGATGATATAATATATGATTTAGAACAAGCATTCAATTAAGTAATATAATTGTTGATTTATGTGTATAAATAATATATAATACATTTGGTAATTTAATAGAGACAGTTCGAAAGCCTCCTGTCATAAAACAAAACTAAGGCATATAAAAATAAGAGTATTTATATCTTTTTATGATATATTTTATTTTGATCCGCCTTTTTAGGCGGATTTTTTTATTCTTTAGGAAATTATAATAACTTCTAACTGTGGATAAATAATAGGAAATTATGAAAATTAAATGCCACTTTATAGAAAGGAAGATTAATGGAAAGATATAGTGAAGTAACAAATAAAAATCAAAGAGAAATTCTTTTGCTAAAAGGTAGTCCATGCAAATGGGGAAGATGTAAATTTTGTGATTACATAGATGATAATAGTAGTGATGAAAAAAGTAATGAGGAGCTTAATGAAATTGAGCTTAACAAGGTAACTGGAAAGTATGGAAGGCTTGAAGTGATTAATTCAGGTAGTATATTTGAAGTTCCTCAAAAAACCCTTGAAAGAATAAAAAAGATTGTTATTGAAAAAAATATTAATACCTTAATATTTGAAGCACACTGGATATATAGAAAAAGATTAAGGGAATTAAGAGATTTTTTTAATATTCCTATAATATACAAAGTAGGAATAGAAACCTTTGATGATGATTTTAGAAACAATATTCTAAATAAAGGTATTATTATAGAATCACCAAAAGATGTGGCAAAGTATTATGATTCAATATGTTTATTAGTTGGTATTCAAGGACAAAAGAAAGAAAGTATAGATAAAGATATAGAGTATTTATTAAAATACTTTGAAAGAGGATGTATTAATATCTGGGTAAATAATACTACAGAGTTTAAAAGGGATGAGAAGTTAATTCACTGGTTTAAAGAGAAATATGGGTATTTAGAAGAAAATGAGAATATAGAAATACTTTACAATAACACTGATTTTGGAGTTGGAGGAGAAAATAACAAATGAAGAATTCAATAATAAAAAAAGTTGGAGTAGCTGGACTTATTAAAATATCTATTGTAGCCACGATTTATATAGTATTAACTGTGGCTTTCGGAGATCTTTCTTATGGACCTATTCAAGCAAGACCTTCAGAATTGTTAAACTTTTTAGCATTTATAGATCCATTGTATATTATTGCATTAACACTAGGATGTGCAATATCTAACTTTTATTCTTTTGGGCTAATAGATGTAATAGTAGGTTCTGTAGCAACTTTATTGTCAACTTATTTGATGTATAAAAGTAAGAATATGATAATAGCATCATTTTGGCCAGTAATGAATAGTATATTTGTTGCAGCAGAATTATACTTTTTGGGATTGGCTCCTTTTTGGTTTAGTTTATTAACAATAGCTATAGGAGAATTTATCATTATGACAATTGTTGGAGTACCACTTTTTAAAATAATATTTAAAAATAAAAGGTTTGTCCAAACTGTGATCATTGACAAAGAAAATAAAACTTACATTGAAAAATTAAAATATTAATTAATAGGCAAATTGCTTTATTAAATATAAATAAAGCAATTTGCCTATAAAAATTTTATAAGTGAATATGATGTAATACTAATTAAAAACCATTTTCCTTTGCTTTAATTCCACTTTCATTTAAGGCAGGTTCTTCAATAGTAGTATTAAAGCTTGATTTAGCATATTGATTTTGAGTTTTAACGCTTTGTCTTAAGGCATTTTCTTTAGTAAATTTTCTTTTATTATCATTCTTCATATAAAAACTCCTTTCTTGTTTCCTATAATATTATTTACTAATTATTTTTCATTATGTATAGTTTTTGACATAGTTTTGTCAAAAGGAATTGTTAAAATTTACTTATTAAGAGTAATTAATAATTTTTTAAGATGTATTTAATTTGGATATAGTATAATAAAAATAAGATGAATAATTTATCTTATTAGAAATGAGGGCTTGGGATGGAGAAAAAATTAAAAGAAATATGTGATAGAACTATATATAATTATAGAAAATTTAGAGAAGAGTTTAGATTTGATGGAGATTATACTAATCATTTTGCAGCTATAATTTATGCAAATTTTAAAAAAGAAATACCATTAAAGAAAATAAAAAAAATAAGAACAACTATAAAAGAAAAAACTTCTAGAATGTCATCATTTAGAGGTGATATTTTATATATGCTATCTTTTTTAATAGCTGAGGAAGAAAATGAAGATTTTTTTATTAAAAAGATGCTTATTATATATGATGAATTAATTGAAATGGGATTTAAGGATAGTAAATATTTGACTTTAGCAGCTTATGCATTAATAAAACATGGAAAAGAAGAAGATATGTTTGATTTTGAAATGAGAATGTGTGATATTTTTAAAAGTATGAAGGAGGAGTATGATAATCTTACTAATGAAGAAGATTATTTAGAGTGCGCTCTTCTTTCCTTAGTTTGCAAAGATAAAAATATAGTAAATCAATATCTTAAGAATAATTTTGACACTTTAATGGAATTAAATATGTTTTCAAAGAATAGTGTGCAGGGACTTATTATAGCTTTGCTGTTAAATAGAAATAATAGTACAATAATTCGTACAAAACAATTATTATTGCAATTTGAAGAAGAAGGTATAAAAATAAGTCATCAATACTTACCTTTTTGGGGGATTGCAGCTGGGAAATATCATCCAAAGGAATACTGTAATAAGATTAATGAAGTAATTGATTATCTTTGTAGTGAGGAATATGAATATGAGAATTATATGGATAAAAGTTTTAGAGTATTAATAGCAATTTCATTAATTGCATTTTCTAACAGAGACAAAAATGAAAAATTCCTTCAGGAATTATTATCCATTAGTGTATATTCATTTATAGTAAGCAAAAATCAAGGACTGATAGAAGAAGTCCTATAATAATATGAAGAAGATTATTTTACATATAGATATGGATGCTTTTTTTGCATCAGTTGAACAGATGGATAATATTAAGTTAAAAGGGAAGCCTGTTATAGTTGGCGGAAATAGTGAACGAGGTGTAGTATCAACTTGCTCTTATGAGGCAAGAAAATATGGAATCCATTCTGCAATGCCAATTTTTATGGCTAAAAACTTATGTCCTAATGGTATTTATGTTCCTGTAAGAATGAATAGATATAAAGAAATATCAAGTGAAATATTTAGTATTTTTAGTGAAGTTACCCATATAATAGAACCACTTTCTATAGATGAAGCTTTTTTAGATTTAGGTGAAAAAGATTATGAGTACGGATATAAAGTAGCTTTATATATTAAGAAAAAAGTAATGAATAAATTAGGATTAACATTGTCAGTAGGAATATCATATAATAAATTTTTGGCAAAGCTTGCATCTGATTGGAATAAGCCAAACGGTATTATGGTAATAAAAGAAGAAATGGTTCCGGAAATATTATTACCTTTACCACTTGGAAAAATCTTTGGCATAGGTAAAAAAACAGTAAAAAAACTTAATAATATGGGATTATTTTATGTTAAAGATATCTATGAACTTCCAAAGGAATTCTTTTTAGAGTATTTGGGTAAGCTTGGTATTGATATTTATTTTAGAATAAGAGGCATAGATAATAGAGATGTAGTAGTAAGTAGGGAAAGAAAATCAATTGGTAAAGAAAGAACATTAAGAATAAATTCATCAGATAAAAATGAACTTTTAAATTATATAAGGGATTTTTCAAAAGAAATAAGTATTATATTAAAGAGAAAAAGATTAAGAGGAAGGACTATTACTGTAAAGTACAAAACAGAGGATTTTGAAAGCCATACTCGGAGTAAAACTTTATTGCATTATATTGAACACTGTGAGGATATATATAATGTAGCAAAAGAAATATTAGATAATGAAAATCTTGAAAAGGATTTAAGATTAATAGGACTTAGTATTTCATCATTTAAAGAAGAAAAAAGTGAACAATTAAATTTTTTTAATAATAATTGACAATAGTGGATTGATTTATATATAATTAACTAAAGTCAGCTTAAGGTAATATTTAGGTGACGCCAGGAGCTTATGGTCCCTTTGAGGGATAGTAGGCTCTTTTTTACTAATATGTAATTTGGGGGAGATAAATATGGAAAAATTTTATGGAGAATTTGGGGGACAATTTTTACCTGAAAATGTTATTGCAGCATTAAATGAATTAGAGGAAGCATTTCTTAAATATAAAGATGATAAAGAATTTTTAGATGAATATAATTATTATTTAAAACAATATGTTGGAAGAGAAAATCCACTATATTATGCTGAAAGATTAAGTAATTATGCAGGAGGGTGTAAAATTTACTTAAAAAGAGAAGATTTAAATCATACTGGAGCACATAAAATAAATAACGTTTTAGGACAAATGCTTTTAGCAAAAAGAATGGGAAAAAAGAAAGTTATAGCAGAAACAGGAGCTGGACAGCATGGTGTTGCTACTGCAACAGTTGCTGCATTAATGGGAATGGATTGTGTAGTATATATGGGTGAAGAAGATATGAGGAGACAAGAACTTAATGTATTTAGAATGGAGCTTTTAGGAGCAAAGGTAGTACCAGCATTATTTGGTACAAGAACTTTAAAAGAAGCTGTTGACCTAGCTATAAGTGAATGGGTGAAGGATATTGATAATTCTTTTTATGTTTTAGGATCAGCTGTTGGACCACATCCATATCCAGCTATGGTAAAAGAATTTCAAAAAATAATAAGTATTGAAGCAAAGAAACAAGGATTAGAAGCTGAAGGGAAACTTCCAAAAGCAGTAATAGCATGTGTAGGTGGAGGAAGTAATGCAATAGGAGCTTTTTCAGAATTTATTAATGAGAAAAATGTAGAACTTATAGGAGTTGAAGCGGCAGGTAAAGGATTAGATACAGATTTAAATGCAGCTACAATGACAAAGGGAAAGGTTGCAGTAGTTCATGGAATGAAAACAAAATGTATTGTGGATGAAAATGGTGAGCCAAAGGAAGTTTATTCTATTTCAGCAGGACTAGATTATCCAGGAATTGGGCCTGAACATGCATTCTTAGAATCAATAGGAAGGGCAAAATATGTACCTTGTACAGATAATGAAGCCTTAAGTGCATTTAAGTTATTATCTAGATTGGAAGGTATTATACCTGCAATTGAAAGTGCCCATGCAATTTATTATGGAATAGAATATGCTAAAAATATTTCAAAAGAAGACTACATAATAATCAATTTGTCTGGTAGAGGAGATAAAGACGTAGCAGAATTAATGGATAAATTAATTTAATTTATATTCATATTATTAAGAGCTGTGGCAAGTCCAATAAAGAACTTGCTATAAGCTCTTTTTTAGTATAGGAAATTTAAAAAAATTATAGTGTCTTAATAGAACATCAAAAACAAATTTTAGAACCTACTAAATGGCTCAAAAATATTAAGAATGAATCTTTTGTAGCAGCTTTTATTATAAAAAACAATATCTAAATCATGCATATAGGAATATTAATATAGTAAGTAAAATAAAAAGGAGGGAACTACTTGAGCAATGCTGTAAAAGACAGCAAATTTAAGTGGGTAATAATGAAAAGAAAATTAACTCCTAAGGAAATATTATTTAATATAGATTTAGATGACGATGAAAAAGATATTGAACTCAAGGATATTCCCCAAATCCTAACTGCATATAAGGATATAAGAAATGCTGTTAATATAGAAGAGGAAAATTACAATGTGTATTTAGTGGATTCATTTTCAAAAGAAAGTATTAATACTGTGGTAAAATATATAGAAGAAATATATATAAATAAGGAGAAACCACAGGATATTTGTTATGTAACTTATGAAGATGTAAAAAAACCAAAAGTACTTTTCTTAGGGAATGGTAGAGGAAAAAATTTTTGCAGAGATTTGGAAGAAATAAAAAATAAGTATTTTGATATTTGTAGTGAATTCAATAATTCATCATCAGAACAAGAAAAAGATATTATTATAGAATCCATTAGTTCTAAAAGAAGTAGCTATATTAATGAATTAATTAATTTATCTAAAAAAGAAGGCTTCGATGTAAAGGCTAGTAATAGCGGTTTTGCTTTTATTCCATTAAATGATGGCGAAGCTATGACTGAAAAGGAATATGATGAATTAGAAGATGACAAAAAGGATGAAATAATATACAAGGCTAGTGAATTAAAAGTAAAAGCTGAAATTGTATTAGAAAAAATAAAGAAAATAGAAGAAACATCAATGGTAAGACTAAAAGATATTTATAGAGATTATATAAATGAAAAATTTGAAGAGGATAAACATGCCTTATTAATAGAATATATTTTAGATAATGATGCTTATGACTATTTGGAAAAAATATTTACACAGATAGAGAAAAAATTAGTAGAGAATTATAGTATTAGTCCGGAGAATGATGTGGATGCTATTAATAAAATCTTAGATTTATATAATGCGTCTGTATTAGTAGATAATAGTGAATATAAAAATCCAAGAGTTATTTATGAAGAAAATTCAACAGTTGTTAATTTATTAGGTAATATAGAATTTGAAAATCAAAATGGAAGTTATGATACTGATATTTCTTTAATTTATCCAGGTTCAATATTACTTGCAAATGAAGGATGCATAATTATAAGATTAAATGAATTAATAAGTAATAATTATAGCTATTTTGCACTTAAAAAAATATTACTAAGTGGCAAGGTAAATATTGATTGTAGTAAAAATTATTTTGAGTTATTATCTTTAAACAGTATAAAACCAGAGCCTATACCGGTAAATGTAAAAGTTATTTTAATAGGTGATTATGAAAGCTATGAAATACTATATAATTCAGATGAAGATTTTAAAAAGTTATTTCCCATAATTATTGAAATGGATAAATCTATAAAAATGGATAATATCAAAAGAAAAGGAATTAAAAAGTTTATAGAAAATAGAGCCATAAAATACGGCATAAATAATTTAAGTAAAGAAGTTATTAGAGAAATAGCCAAATATCTATGTAGATTAACTGAAAATAAAGAAAAAATATTAATGGATATAGAAGAAATAGATAAAATACTAGTTTTGGCTAGAAACAAGGTTGCTATGGAAGGGAAAAAAGAAATAGATAAAGAAGATATATTTCAAATTATTTATACAGAGAAAAATATACAAAATGAAATAAATGAAATGTATAAAGACAATAAAATAAAAGTGTCTTTAGAAGGGAAAAAGATTGGGGTAATTAATGGATTAGCTGTTATTGATTTTGGCTTTTTAAAGTTTGGCAAATCAATAAGGGTAACTTGTATTGCTTATAGAGGTAGTGGAAGGATAATCGATATACAAAAAGAAAGTAATTTGTCAGGAAGTATTCATGAAAAATCCATTAATATTTTAAGTGGTATTTTAGCTAATTTTATTAATCCTTATGAACAATTACCTGTAGATTTTCATTTGTGCTTTGAACAGACATATGGAATAATAGATGGAGATAGCGCCTCAGTTGCAGAAATTATAAGTATGATTTCTGCATTAACAAAGATTCCAATAAAACAAAATATAGCAGTTACTGGTTCTTTAAATCAATTAGGGGAAGTACAAGTTATTGGAGGAATAAACGAGAAAATAGAAGGCTTCTATAAAATAGGTAAGTATATGGGAGTATCAAAAGGTCTTGGAGTTATTATTCCTAATTCAAATGTTAATGAGCTTATTTTAAGTAATGAAGTTGAGGAAAGTATCACTAAAGGAGAATTCCATATTTATACTATGGAAAATCTAGAAGATGCTTTAGAAATTATGCTTGATTGTAATATAAATGAAATAAATAAAAAAGTAAAATTAGAAATTGAAAAATACAAATTTGCTATTAAATAGATATAACCCTATAGGTAAAATAATACAAATATCCTATAGGGTTTATTTTTTACATAAATTGGTTGACATTACATAATTAACTATGTTAGAATATGAAATGCAAAGGAGGCTTTAAACTTATGTATCTAGAGTTTCAAAAAAACAATGATATTTTAATTGTAAAACTAATAGGTGAATTAGATCATCATAATGCTGAGGAAATGAGAGTAAAAATTGATGATAGAATAGATAAAGATAATATAAACAAAGTTATATTAGATTTTGGAAAAGTTAATTTTATGGATAGCTCTGGTATTGGAGCAGTAGTAGGACGATATAAAAAGATGAAGTCACGGGATGGAGATATATGTATAGCTAATATTAGTAATACTGCAAAAAAAGTTTTTGAACTTTCAGGATTATTTAAAATAATAAAAAACTATAAGGATATAGCGGAAGCGTTGAAATGTATGTGATGGAGGGGTAAATATGTATGAAAATAAAGTGAAAATTGAATTTGAAAGCAAATCTCAAAATGAAGGATTTGCAAGAGTTGCTATTGCTGCCTTTGCATCACAATTAGATCCAACTGTTGAAGAGATTTCAGATATAAAAACAGCAATTTCAGAAGCGGTTACAAATTCAATTATTCATGGCTATGAAGGTAATGACAACGGAATAATAGAAATTGAAGCTGAAATAAAAGATAAAACAATAACTGTAAAGGTTATTGATTATGGAAGAGGAATAAAAGATATTTCTAAAGCTGTAGAACCATTATATACTTCAAGACCAGATTTAGAACGGTCAGGAATGGGTTTTACAGTAATGGACACATTTATGGATTCAATGGAAGTAGAAAGTGAAGAAGGAAAAGGTACAAAGGTGGTATTAACAAAGAAAATAGGACTAGTAAGTTAGGTGAAAGTATATGAATAATGATTATAATTATGATGATAATGAAGAGTTACTTTTACTAGCTAAAGAAGGAAGCAAAGAAGCACTAGATAGATTGATAAAAATAAATTTACCATTAGTATCGTCAATTAGTAAGAAGTTTATTAATAGAGGATATGAGTATGAGGATATTTTTCAAATTGGATGTATGGGTTTGGTTAAAGCTGTAAACAATTTTAATCCTTCATTTAATGTTAAATTTTCTACTTATGCTGTTCCTATGATACTTGGAGAAATTAAACGATTTTTAAGAGACGATGGTATGATAAAAGTAAGCAGAACTGTAAAAACTTTAGCAAGGAAAATACACTTTTGCAAAGAAGATTTAGTAAAAACATTAAATAGAGAACCAACTATTGAGGAAATATCTAAAGCATCAGGCATAAGTGTAGAAGAAGTTATTGTAGCAATTGAGTCTAGTTCAAGTTTACAGTATTTGTATGATACAATTCATCAAGATGATGGTGTACCTGTTTTACTTATTGATAAGTTAGGTGAGAAGACCATTGAAAATGATGATGGATTAATTGATAGAATTGAATTAAAGGAAGCTTTAAGAAGTTTAGACAGTGATTCAAGAAGAATAATAATTTTAAGATATTTTAAAGATAAGACACAGATGCAAGTAGCAAAAATGCTTGGAATAAGTCAAGTACAAGTATCAAGAATTGAAAAGAAGGTACTTAAAATTATGAAAGAAAAATTAGAAACAGAAAATTAAATTTAAAACTATATAAAGAAGATCCCCCAATTTTTTTTAAAAAAACAGTTTTAAATTTTAATTTAGAAGTTTTATATAAGGATTTAATTGTTCTTATGTAAGGTTTCTTAGGTTATGCTTAATATTTAAATATTAAGTATAACCTTTATTTTTTTACAAATAATATTAATAAATAAAATAATATTATTATAATTGAGGAGGGAAGTTTTGTGAAGGAAAAAAAAATAATTGCCAAATTTAATAATATTGCTGAAGAAGTGAAACCTAAACCTAAGATATTCACTAATTGCCTTAAAGCATTTATTGTTGGTGGATTAATATGTGTCATTGGTCAAGGCTTTTCTAACTTTTTACAGAGTTATGGATTTAGTAAAGAAGACGTTTCAAGCTATACATCAATAATAATGGTATTTTTAGGAGCATTATTAACTGGAATGGGTGTTTATTCCAAAATTGCGGAATTTGCAGGAGCTGGAACAGTAGTTCCAATTACAGGCTTTGCAAATGCAATTGTTTCTTCAGCTATAGAATTTAAGAAAGAAGGATTTGTCTTTGGTGTAGCATCAAAAATGTTTACTATAGCCGGTCCAGTTTTAGTATATGGTATAGGAGCATCTGTAATAATAGGAATAATACGATATATTATATTAATGTTTTAAAGGAGAAGAAGATGATTAGTAAGAGAAAAGGAATGCAAACTATTGAAATTGCCAATCCTCCACAAATAATATCTGCATTTTCAATTGTTGGGCCTAAAGAAGGGCAAGGACCATTAAAATCATTTTTTGATGAAATTTTAAGTGATGATACCTGTGGAAAGGACAGTTTTGAAAAAGCTGAAAGTGAAATGCTTTTAAATGCTATTAAAATGGCAATACAAAAAGCAGAATTAAGTGAGAAAGATATTAATTATTTATTTGCAGGAGATTTATTAAATCAAATAATATCTTCAGGATATGCAGCAAGAGAACTTAAAATCCCATTTTTTGGCCTGTATGGAGCTTGTTCTACTATGACTGAATCTTTAAGTCTAGCTGCATTAATGATGGATGGAGGCTTTGCAAAAAATATTGTAGCAGCAACTTCATCACATTTTAGTTCTGCTGAAAGACAATTTAGATTTCCTCTGGATTATGGTTCGCAGAGAGCTAGAACAGCCCAATGGACAGTAACCGGTGCTGGTGCAATGGTTTTAGGCTACAAAGAAGGAAGTTATCCAAAAGTAAATTATGTAACAACTGGTGTTGTTAAAGACTATGGAGTAACTGATCCTAATAATATGGGAGCGGCAATGGCACCGGCAGCAGTAGATTCTTTATTTAGACATTTTAAAGATACTGGTCGAAATCCAAATGAGTATGACATAATTGCAACTGGTGATTTAGGGTCAGTTGGTAAAGAAATAACAGATAAATTATTACTAGAGCTAGGATATGATATTAGAGGTAATCATATTGATTGTGGAGAAGAAATTTTCAATAATGATGAACAAAATACGGAAAGTGGTGGTAGTGGTTGTGGATGTTCTGCAGCAGTAGCCACTGGATACTTGTATAAAAGATTAATGAAAAAAGAGATAAACAAATTATTATTAGTTTCTACGGGAGCATTAATGAGTCCTACATCAACTTTACAAGGTGAAAGTATTCCTGGTATAGCTCATTGCGTATCCATAGAAATGAATTAAGGAGAGAAGGAAAATGGAATATTTAAAGGCTTTTATAGTAGGTGGATTAATTTGTGTTGTAGGTCAAATATTAATGGATACAACAAAGCTTAATCCGGGAAGAATACTTGTAATGTTTGTAACTTTAGGAGCAATTTTAGGCGCTTTTGGTCTTTATGATAAGCTTGTGGATTTTGGGGGTGCAGGAGCAACTGTTCCACTCCCTGGATTTGGGAATACCTTAGCCAAGTCAGCTATTAAAGAAGTAGGTGAAAAAGGGTTTATAGGTGCCTTTACTGGGGGGATAAAGGGAACAGCAGCAGGAATAACTGCTTCAATATTTTTTGGGTATTTTATGGCAGTAATTTTTAATCCGAAAACTAAAAAATAATTTATTAAAGATTTTTATTTAAAAATGTATTATAATTAATATAATAACGATATTTTTGGATGGGGGGAGTAAACTTGCCCAATTATTGTAATAAAGCTTGGAAAAGCGTAGTTGAAATGTTAGAAGGAAATATATATTCAGGTTTAAATAATGAAGAATGCGAAAGAAGACGTAGAAAATATGGCAATAACAAAATTGATTTACCTTATGGAAAAGGTCCAGTATCCTTTATAAAAAATTTCTTTAATATATATCAACTAATTTCAATATTAATTATTACTTTTTTTATTTATGAAAAAAAATTTGTATATTCAATTATAGTAGGAGTTATATTAATTATTAATATAATTGTAGAGTTAATTTATATTATTAAAAAATACAAGAAACATAATTATTTTAATAAAATAAATAATACAACTACAACGGTATTAAGGAATAATGTTAAAGAAATAGTGCAAGCTTGGGAATTAGTAAAAGGTGATATTGTGTATTTCACTGTAAATACATTAATTCCAGCAGATATTAGAATTATTGAAGGTGAAAATATAAAAGTTGATGAAAAAAATATTACTGGTGAAAACTTCTTAAAGGATAAAATCACAAGTAAAATTGAAAGCAGAGTACAAAATGTAGATGAAATGAAGAACATGCTTTTCAAAGGTTCTGTCATTAAAGAAGGCGAAGGTTTTGGTATAGTAGTTCAAGTTGGAAAAGATACTCAACTAGGAAAAATGATGTCAGTAATAAAGGAAGCTAATAATAAATTTACCTTTTATAAATCACTAAAAAAACAAATAAATATTTTTATGACGTTACTAATAATTTTTGTGGGGATTATTGGAGGAATAACATTTAATATTAGTAAAAATTTAAATGGAATTGATTTATCATTATTTGCAATTGGAACTTTACCATTAGGACTTATTATTTTGATATATTCCTTTATTTTAAAGGACAAGTTAAATAAAAAAGGTATTGAATTATACAATGTATCTTCTTTAGATTCTATAGAAGATATTCAATATATATTTTTAGATAAAGTGGGATCAATTACAAAACAAGAAGTTATAGTAAACAACTTCCTTACAAATTCTAAAGTATATACTTTAGATAATATAATTCCTGATGATAATATTAACATAAAAAGAATGCTTGAAATAATTGTTCTTTGTAATGATGCAAAATATAATTTATTAGAAGGCACATCTGAAGGAAACTTAATTCAAGTTGCATATTTAAAAATGGCGGCTGAAAAGGAAATATTTAAAAAAACTATTGAATCAGAAAATCCTAGACTTTTTCAAATTCCAATGGATAGTGATAAAAGAGTTCTTACTTCTGTTAATACATATAAAAAAGGATACAGAGCAAATGTAACTGGAAACGTTGATAGTGTAATTGATAGATGTACATACATAATGGTAAATGGTGTAGAAAAAGAATTAACTAAAGAAGAAATTCAAAGAATAAAAGATTTAGATTATAATTATTCTATTGAAGGAATGATTACTCAAGGAATAGCTTATAGGAACTTTAGTTATAAGCCATCTACAGATGAAAATGTAGAAAGTAATTTAGTCTTTGTAGGAATAATCACATTAGATAATCCTGTTAATGATGAAATGGAAAAGGAAATTCAAGAAGTAAAAAATAAAGGCATTGTTCCTATATTATTTACAGATGATAATAGGCTAGCCGCAGTATCTATAGGGAAGAAAGCTGGTATAATTACAGATGTAAGTGGAGCAATTTCTGGAATAGAATTAAATTCTCTTAATGAAGATGAGTTTTCTAAAGTTAGAAATAGGGCAAAAGTTTTTGCAAGAGTTAATCCTGAAATAAAGAATAGAATTCTTGGAGAATATATTGCAGATGATTTTCAAGTTGCTGCTTGTGGTGAAGCATTAGGAGATTTATCTATATTAAGTATGTCTAAAATAGGAATAGCCAAAGGAAAGCCACCTGAAATTGTTAAAAGTGTATCAGATATGTATATAAATGATGATTATTTAAAAGGGTTTTTATCTCTTTTTAGTATTTCTAGAAAATTTAAAGCTGGAGTATTTAAAGAAAAATTATTTTTATTATTTTTATTAATATGGGAAATTGCAATAATTTTTATTAATCCCTTATTAAATGGTAGACAAGATATTAATTTTATACCATTATTGCTTATAAATATTATTATAGTAACTCCATTATCTCTTTTACTTATTGATTCTGGTAACACAAAAGAGAAATATAAAAAGAGTATTATAAGGTGTTGCATATGGACTGCCTTTACTTTATTCAGCATAAATGATTTAAAAGATCATACAGATATAATATTATTGTTAATAATGGGAGGAATGATATTAATTTATTCTGCAATTACTTCTAAATTGTCATTTAGAAAAATATCTTTAAATTTATTATTATTTCTATCTACTATATTGTTATTAATTATTTCAATAACAATATTATCAATAATAAATGGAGTTAATATAGATATAGGAATTATATTAAAAAGTGGAGGATTATTAATTATTTATGGAATAATTGAATTAATAATGATGAATTGGGAATAATCCGTTAATGAGGTGGATTATTTATGAAATTTGATGAGTTTGAACATGTTTCAAATATTATAATATATTTTAGTTTATCAATAATAATTAGTTCAATTACTTTTGGAATACATAATAAACATTTTGGACTTGCAGTTTTAACTGCAAGTTTATTTTTTATTTCCGTATATTTATTAACTAATAGAAGCTTTTTTATGGTAATTTTTATTGTATATATATTGGGAATATTTATAAACTATAATTATTACAACGTTAATAGTAATGAAATTAATGGTGTAGTGGAGGTTGTAAAAGAGGATACTAAAAATTCAATAGTTAAACAAAATGGAAGAAAATATAATATTAATGAAAATTTCGAAATAGGAGACAAATTATATATTAAAGGAAGCCTTAAGATAAATAAGGATTATGAAAAAGGCATTATTGGAGATATAGATATAATAAATGAAAGAAAAATAAATAGTAACTTTAAGAAAAAATTGTTATATTTAAGGGAGAATATTTATATAAAATTAAAAGAAAATATTGGACAAAGAAAAGCAGCTTTAATATCTTCTCTTGCTTTTGGGTATAAAGATAAGGTTGATGATGAAGATATTGAGGAAATGAAGAGTTTAGGTATTATTCATGCAATCAGTGTTTCAGGCTTACATATAGTTTTAATTTATACAATTATTAATATGGTTGTGAGTAAAGGAATTTCATTAAGTATTACTAGTATTTATGTCATTTTTACTGGAGCAGAATTTTCTTCTATTAGATCTTTATTTATGATAAGTATTTTAGTATTATCTAAAAGGTTTTATAAAAATTATTCTTCTTTAGGAGCATTAGCATTAAGTGCTATGATTTTAGCGTTAATTGAACCATATTGTGTTTTTGATTTAGGATGGAATTTATCTTATGGTGCAACTTTAGGAATTATACTATTTAGAGAAAAAATAAATAAAAAATTATACAAATTACCAAAGTATATTAGAGAAAATATAGCCATAAGTTTATCTGCTCAAGTATTTACATTACCAATTCTTATTAGGACTTTTAATGAATTTTCCATTACATTTTTAATAGGAAACATATTAGTAATTCCAATTTTAAATTTAATAATTATTATAGGTAATTCCTTAATAATTGGGATTATTAACATGCAATTATTTGATTTTATAAGCTATATTTTACTACGAATAATAGAGGGATATGATTTCATAATAGATAAATTAGATTTTCTAAGTAATTCTACAATTTATTGCAGTAATGAATTTATTATTCTTTATGGTGTATTATTAATTAGCTATTACTTTATAAAAAAAGGATTTAATAAATTTTATACTTTACCTATAATATCTTTATTTTTTATTATGATTTCTTTATATAGTCCATTTCTTAAAATTAATTATTTGAAATATAATGGAATGTTAGTTTCTTTTGAAGGACAACGTATTGTTATGGCTAATAAAATAAATGTGGATATGAAAGAATTGAAGGAAAAGAATTTTGCAAATGAGGGATATAGAAATGGAGAAAAAATAAAAATCAATAATAGAATAGGTTTAGCTAGTATAGGGAAAAATTTTATACTGTCAATTGGTGAAAAGAATTATATATTGAAGGTAAATAATAAAATAGAGTCTTATAGTAATTATGATATAATTGACTTTGTAGAAGGGAATATAAGCGGAATATTAATAATTGGGGATTATATTTTTACATATTAAATAAGGAGTAACAGTAGTTATGATTACATATGATGTATTTGAAAAAAATATAAAAAATAATATAATTAATAATTCTTATGTATTTTGTGGGCACGATGAAGATTTAATTAAAGAATCTGTAGAATTATTAAATAAAAAAGTATTGAATACTGGATTAAGGGAATTAAACTATATTAGATTTGATGGCAATAATGTAAATTTTGAAGAGATATTAAATGCTTCTGAAACAATGCCTTTTATGGGAGAAAAAAAAATAGTTGAAATTTTCAGAGGTAATTTTTTAGCTGATAAAAGTGATAGTGCTGGTACAAAAATGTATAATGATATTAAGGAATACTTAAAGAATATACCAAGTTATACTATTATTATTATTTACTATGTATTTCCAGATAAAAGAGATACCCCGAAAAAGAATAAAAAAATAATGGCATTAGATAAAATCACAACAGTTGTCAATATAGAGAAATTAAAAAAAGACAAGTTTTTGAGAAAAGTACAAGATATTTTTATTGAAAAAAATAAGGAAATCGGGAACTTGGAATTAAGATATTTTTGCGAAAAGGTTCCTAATAATTTTAATATTATTAATAATGAAGTTGACAAACTTATATCATATACTATAGATAGAAAAATCACAAAGGAAGATATTAATTTATTGATACCTGCAAAAAGTGAAGAAGATATTTTTGATTTGGTAGATTTAATTTCACAAAAGAAAGTAGAAAAAGCAATAGATGTATTAGATGAAATACTTTTTAAATCTGATCAACATATGTTAATTATTATTTCTATTGAAAATCAATTTAGAAGATTATATGAAATAAAATTAGGATTACAAAAAGGTAAGAAGCTTAATGATTTTGTTAGTGAGTTCAGGCTTCCATCCTTTGTATGTGAAAAACTGATTAATTTATGTAGAAAATTTTCAATAAAAGAACTTGGGGAAATAATAAAGTTATGTATTGAAACAGAAGTAAGACTAAAATCAACTACTGTAGATAAAAGAATGGAACTAGAATTATTGATTATAAATACTGTTATGATAAAAAAATAAAAATATATAGCATTGACAAAAAAAATGTCAAAAAATCATGAATTAATTATAAATTTAAAATATATTATAAATCTGATAATAATTATTATAAAAATATAAAAAATGTTTAATTTTTTATATTTTTTTTTGCTATTTATATGGAATCTTTAAAAAACAATTTATATAATTTAATTGTTAGTACTTAAAAATTTAATTAAGGGGGAAAGTAATGAAGAGAAGAGAGTTAATTTTTAGGCGTATTATTTCATTAATTACTATTTTTATGGTATTAATAAGTAATATTCCAATTGTTACTAATGCAAATGTAAAGGAGGGTGACTTTTCAGAGGCAATAGAAAAAGCTATTAATTACATTGATGGAGAACAAAATAAAGATGGTAGTTTTGGGGGACAAGAAGAGCTTAAACCTTTGATTACAAGCCGAGCTGTAAAGCTATACAAAGAACTTGGAATAGAAAAAGATTCATTAATTAAAGCAGAAAAGTGGATTAATGAAAATGAGTTTAATAATAATGATTTTCTAGGAAGAGTTTTACCATATTTAAATGAAGAGGTTAAGCAAGGTGTGATCCAAGATATATTATTAAGCCAAAATAGTGATGGGGGCTTTGGCTTAAAAAAAGGATATGGTAGCGATATTTTAGATACAATATTAATAATAGATGCATTAAAAAATGAAGAATTAAATGATGTTCTCATTAATGCAATAAATTATATTGTAGCAAATCAAAATGAAGACGGAAGTTGGTCAAATATTTCTGGATCTGAAGGAGACATTAAGCTAACAGGATTAGTTAGAAGTGTTTTAATTAATATTCAGAATGAGAAAAATATTAATTTGTCAAATGAAATAAAAAAATCTAGTAAGTGGCTGACTAAAAATATAAATACAAATAATAAATTTATGGAAAATTATTATTTATATTTAGGTTTATATAATGATTCTTATGATTATGTTACTAATATTGCAGAAGAAATTAAAAATAATCAAAAAGAAAATGGTAGTTGTGAAGATGATATCTACAAAACTATACTTATGGCTGATTTATTGGTAAAAGATAAAAAAATAAATGAAGCTGGAATTCAGGATATAAAATTACTTGTAAACAATACTGAAGTAAATTCAATAAATGGTAATAATAAGTTAACAATTAAACCTGAATATAGTGGAAGAAATTGCACTGTAGAAGTATTAATTGTTGATGCAGAAAATAATGAGTATAGCGTAAATAAGAATGAAAATGAAGAGGATACTTTTAATTTTGATCCTTCATTAAATAAATGTGGGGAATATAAAGTAAGAGTTAATCTTAAAGATTCTAATAATAATATAGTTGATACTATGGAAAAGACTTTTAATGTAGAACCATATTTAAACTATAGTAATTATGAAATAAAAATTAATCCTTATGTAGTTCTTAAAGGTAAAGAAGCAAATCCTAATGTATATTTTAATATTAGTTCTGAAACTAATATTAAAGATAATTGTGAAATAATAACAACCTTAGAGGATAAGGATGGAAATATTTTATCTAAAAATAATACAGAAAAAGAAATAGTAAATGGAAATAATAGTTTTTCATTAGATAGTTTCCATGTAGATAAATCAATGACAGGTGTTTATAAAGTTAGAGTAAAAATTAAACATGGTAAAAATATTATTTTCAATGAAAGTACTAACTTTAGGGTTATAGAAAAATCTAAATCTTTATACACATTAGATAGTGATTTTGATAAAGGTGTTATGTCTGATGTTAGTTATGAGGAAGAACATGATCAACTACAATTAAGCAAACAATTTAAGGATTTCAAATCTAAATTCTTTACATTAAAAGATATTGTTATATTCTCATATGAAGACAATACAGAAATTAAAGTTACTAATCCTTCTGGAAATGTAATATATAAAGGTACCCTTAATAAGGGCGAACAAAAGATTGTTTATGTAAATAAAGGTGTATATAATGCAGAAGCAAATAATAAATTTGCTATTTTAACAGGAGATCCAGTATCTAATGGGGTTGTAGGATACTATGCAATGGATGCAAATGGATATGGTGCAAGTAAAGAAATTTATACTTTTGTACCAAAGTTATATAGCAGTTGTAAATTCATTTTATTTGCTATGGAAGATAATACTGAAGTTACTCTTACAGATATTAAGAGTGGTGATACTATATATTCAGGTACTTTAAACAAAGGAGAACATTATGAAAATAGTAGTTTATCAAGTAGGTGGCTTCATATAACAGCTAATAATTTAGTTTCAGCATTAACTGATTATGATCAATCTTATTTCGTACCATCCACTAAAGGTAATTGGAGTGGTAATGAATTCTATACTCATGTTGGTAATACAGGCGGTTGGGCTCATGACTTAACAGTTATGTCTTATGAAGATAATAATAATGTGATAATAACTGATACAAATACTAAAAATGAAATTTGGAGTGGAGTATTACAAAATGGTGAAAGCAAGGTAATTCAATATAGAAATGGAACTGACACCTATATTACAGTTAATTCATCTGGAATATCTACAGTAGCTGTGCAACCATGGGTATCAAGTACTGGAAGTTATCATCAAGGAGTATATGCACAAGATAAAAATGGTGCTGGATTAGGTAGAGATTTTATTGCAACCTCTCTAAATGGAGGAAATCTTTATGCTATTGGATATAAAGATAATACTAAAGTAGATGTATATAATTCTTCTAATGGAGAATTTATTAAGAGTTATTTTATAAATGTTGGGGAATACGTAGATGTAAATCCTAGAAATGGTATTTGGAGAATTAAGAGTAATAATGATATTAGCTTATATTCAGGCTGGGGAACTGCTAGTGCTGGATTTACTCCAGTTGAATTTGGTGGACTTATAATGGCCAAGGAAGGAAATTTTAATGTTATTAATGAAGCTGATAGTGATGATTTTGTTTGGTCTAAGATTGCTTGGAATGATGAAAAACCAGAGGGTAGCAATATAACAGTAAAGGCTAAAGCAGCCAATAGTTTAGAGGAACTTGAAAATGCTACTTATAAAGAAGTTAGTAATGGCGTTTCAGATAACAGTATTATTGGAAGATTTGTACAAGTGCAAGTTGATTTTACATCTGAAGGAGTTAAATCACCTATATTAAAAGATATATTTATTGGTAGCGAAGAGGAATATAAGACTAATCTAGTTGCTGATGCAGGAGATGACCAAGCTATAAATATAGGAGATAATGATGGAGCAGTTGTAAAATTAGATGGATCAAGATCTTATGACAGTAACGGAAGGGAATTATCTTATAAGTGGACATGGGATGGAGGAGAAGCTGAAGGTGTTAATCCAATAGTGAAACTTCCTGAAGGAGTAACAGAAATATCACTAATTGTTAATAACGGAATCCAAGATTCTGAAGCTGATACTGTTAAAATAAAGGTAAGTAAGAATAAGGTAGATTCTAATTTAAAGACTGATAAGGAAAACTATAGTGCTAATGAAAATGTATTAATAAATAATACATTAATTAATCCATTAGGTATTAAGTACAAGTTATTAGGGGATATTTCAATTTATGATTCCAATGGAGTATTAGTAGAGAATGTAGAAAATAATATTAGTGAAGAATTAAAGGAAGAAACAAAAGAAAAGAACATTAATTGGAATACTAAATTAAATTTAACAGGCAAATATACAGCAGTTGCAAAATGGAGTGATGAAAAAGGGGAGATTACTTCATCAAAATCTGATTTTTATATAATTGCTGATGAAAATGTAAGAAATAATGTTTCTACAGATAAGAGAGTATATGGACCAAATGAAGGGATAAAAATTACTCAAGGTATTTATAATGAAAGTAAAAATAACATTGAGAATAACCTTAAGGTAAAATTGACTATTAATAATCCTAATAATGAAGAAGTATTTACTAAATATGCTGATATTTCAGAATTATTCTTTGATTCAGTTACTAAGCTAAATGATAATTGGAATACAGAAGTAAATCCTGAAGGTGAATATAAAGTAATATCTGAAGTTTATAATAATGAAACATTAGTAAGTGCAAATGATACTTATTTTAATATTGAGAAAAGTGATGAAAATACAGGAGTAAAAGGAGAAATATTCTTAGATAAGGATAAAATTACAAAAGGTGATATATTAGGCATGTCTTATAAATTATTAAATGTTGGAAATAGCAATTTAGATAATTTAGATTATAGTATTAATTTAATAGATACAGATAATGTTCTAATAGAAAATATTCATGAAGATAGAATTAACATTAATGTAAATGATATTTATGAAAATAACTTATCTAAAAATATTGATGAACTAGAAAATGGTAATTACTTATGTGTTTTATCTGTAAAGGATAAGGATGGAAATAGTACAATTTTAGATTGGAAAGAAGTAGTTTATGAAAAAATAATAGAAGAGCCTAAGGATGAAGAAGATGATCAAGATTCAGGAGTTTTAGGGGAAGCTGAATTTGATAATAAGGACAAAATTCTAAATAAAGAAGAAGTTTTAGGAGAGAGTGAAGTGGATACAGGAGATTATAATAGTGGAATTATTGAAAGCATTATTATATTTGCAAGTATTCTAACAGTAATTTATATTTTAAAACGTAATGAGGGGATAAATAATGTGGAAAAGTAAAAAGTTTAAGATAATTGCTTCTTTACTTATAATTTCAACTGTATTACTTATAGTAGCACCATCAGATTTGAAAAATGGGATTAAAAATCTTTTTAAACAATATGTTGTTGAATCCATTTTAAGTGATAAAAGTAATGAAGCAACAGAATTAGGTAAATTGCAAAATCTATTATATGATAACAAAGCAAAAGCTTTATCAGCAATAAAAGAGGAAAATGTTGATTATGCTAAAGAACTTCTTTCAGAAATTGTATCAGCTATAGAGGAAAAGGATAAAGAAATAGGGGAAGAGTTTGAAAAAGCAGAAGAAATAGTTGCTGATATAGAATATTCAGATGCTTATGATAGATTAAATGAGACAAAGAATAGTTACAATACTATTCTTAATGCAAAAGATAAGATAAAAGATACTATAGAAGAAAATGACATAAGTAAATATGAAGAGTTACTTAATGATAAAAGTGTTTTTGGAGAAGAAATTGATAAAGAGACCCTATTAAGTGATTCTTTACCTAATAATGTTAAGAATGTTGAGCCACAGGTTGAAGAAGAAAAGGCTGAGAATAGTGCACAAGCTTATGAAATAAGTAATGATATATCAGATAAAGATGAATTTTTAAAAACAACAATTGACACTGAAATTAGTGAAGAAATAAAGGCAAAAGGCAAAGAAATAGGAGATGATCCATTAGATTTATATTCCTATGTAAGAAACAACATTAGCTATCAGCCTTATTATGGTTCAAGAAAAGGTTCAATAGGAGCACTAAATGAATTATCAGGAAATGATTATGATCAAAGTTCGCTATTAATTGCATTATTTAGAAATGCAGATATACCATCTAGATATGTAAAAGGAGAAATTGAACTTTCACCTGAAAATGCAATGGCATGGACTGCTACTGACTCTGTTGAATCGGCAGCTAAAATATTAGGAGCAGCAGGGAATAAGGTTACTTCAATTGTATCTGGTGGAAAAATTGTTGCCGTTAAAGTTGAACATGTATGGGTTGAAGCATATATTTCAACTGGGGAATACAGAGGATTAGGGGAAGATATTGGTGAAAAAGCTTGGATACCTTTTGACCCAAGTTATAAAGAGAGTAAAAAGGTAAAAGGAATGGATGTTCTTTCCTTAGGAAATGTAACAAAGGAAGAAATGGAAAAGGTAAGAATATCTTCTGAAAAAACTGAAGATGGGTATGGAAATTCAAAGGTAGATATATCTGAATTTACAGAAATGTATAACAAGTATAATGTTAATTTAAAAAATAATTTTGATGAAGAGGATTTTGTAGGGAAAAGAGCAGTTGACGTATTTGGAGGAATAGATATTGTTAAGGAAGAAATAGATATGCTTCCATATAGTATTCCAAACAATCTAATAAAAATATCAGATAGATTTTCTGAAATAAAAGAAGAGGATAGAGATTATGTATCTGTAAATTTATCTGATAGTATAGGTAATGGTAAAGTAGCATTAAGAAAGTCTGGTCCAGAACTATATGGCAAAAAGTATACTATTAGCTTTAAGCCTGCAACAGAAAAAGACGAAGAAATAATTAATAAATATGGTGATATATTCAAAACTCCTGCATATTTAATTTCAGTGAAACCAGTATTAATGATTGATGGAAAAGAAGAGGCTGTTGGAACTAGTATAGGCTTTGGAAAAGATATTAATTGTGATATTAATATGGAAAGAGCTGCATTATCTAATGATAATATTCATAATTCATTAGTGGCAGGAGGATATTATGCTATTGGATTAGATTATGGCGCTATTTCCCCTAGTGAATTAGAAGCTATACAAGATAGACTTAAAATTGCAAAAAGTAAAACTAAAAAGTTAGGCTTTTACAATGAAGAAGTTGGAGGGGAAATTTTAAATGCTTTAGTTAAAAATTATTTTTCACAAGTTGATGGTAATAATGCAATACTAGCAAATGAAATGAATATAAGAAACACAAGAGCATTAAGTGTAGGTTTAACAGGAACATCTTTAAAAACTGCAAAGCTTCTAAATAATCCAGTAGATGTTAAACTTGATAGTATTTATGTAGATATAGACAATGACTCTCATGTTGTAGTATCTGAAACAGGAGAAAGTGAAAATGAAAAACTATATACTGCTATATCAGGAACAGTAGCTTCTAACTTGGAAAACTCAATAATTGAGCAAGCAACAGGTATGGAGTCTGTATCTACTATAAGAATATTTGAAATAGCAGAAGAAAATAAAATACCAATATATGATATTAACAAGGAAAATGTTAATAATGTATTGCCATTACTATCAGTATCAAATTCTACTAAAAATGAAATAATAAATGCTATTAATAATGGAAAGACTGTTACTATTCCAGAAAGAGAAATTAATTATTACGATTGGGTTGGTACTGGATATATTGTTTCAGATCCAGATACAGGTGCTGCAGGATATATGATTAGTGGTGGTTATGCTGGCGGAAGTGGTGCCATGAGCTTAGCAGATGTTGACTGGGGTGAAGTTGCTTTAGCCTTTGTGGATGGATTAATAGAAGGACTTTTAACTGGAATAGTATTTGGGCTAATTAATGTAGCATTAATGGCTTTAGTACCAGCTTATGCAGGAATTATTATGGCAGTCTTAGCAATTATATTTGTCACTATGTTAATATGTAGTATTATAGAAATTGTTATGATGTATGGAGAAGGTATAATTGATCTCCAAGATTTGCTAAATGAAATAGCTAGAATGGTAGGAATGATGATAGGGGCTATTTTAGGAGGCAAGGCTGTTGAAAAATTAAATATATCATCATTAATTGAAGGTAAGCTTAGAGCTAAGATTAATTCAAAATATAATATATCAAAAGATGTTGGAGAGGCTATTTATAAGAAGGGAGGAGCAAGAGGATATAATGAGTATGCTAAGCATGCAAATGAATTATCTAAGTTAGGTCTTAAAGATGCAGATATTATAAAGGCAATTAATGATGTACCTAAAAATATTCAAGGAGAATATTTAACAGGTCTTAAAGATCATTTTAGTAGAAATGGTAACAATGGTTTAGGAGATACAGCTTGGGTTGATGGTAAAGGTAACACAATATGGCCTTCTAATGATGGTTTCTTAGGACCACGTACTCCTGAAACACTTCAGCCTGGAACCATAGTTGATAGATATGGATATGATGGAGGTTCTTATGTTTCACCTGCAAATACTCCATATACTAATAGAGCTTTAGCTCCAGGAACTAATACTAAACCATACAGTAAATTTATAGTCAAAAAACCTATTGATGTTCAATCTGGAAAAATTGCTCCATGGTTTGGAGAAAAAGGTGGGGGAATACAATATTTCTTACCTGAAACAGTTAAGGCCTTACTTGACGGTGGTTATTTAGAGAGGGTTGATTAGATGAATAAGGAAAAGCTAAAGGAAATATTAATTAGGGAAAATATACCTAATGATGCATATTCTTTAGAAGGTGGCTTTCCAAATGAAGCTTATTGCTTAAATATAGAAAATGGTAAATGGCAAGTATATTACAGTGAAAGAGGACAAAAAAGTAATTTAAAAGAATATTATAGTGAGGAAGAGGCCTGTGAAGAATTATATAAAAGATTACAAATTAGATTAGGCTGAATATAACAAAAAAAGAGTTATCGCATTAGAAGATTAACAACTTCATATGCGGTAGCTCTTATTTTGTGTTTATATGAAACTAGAAAAAAAGATTTAAAAAAATTATTTTATGTCTAAATTATTAATAAATGTGATTAGTATCAAACTTTTAAAGTAATGGTTAATAAAATGAATAAATTATGAATGATATTACTAACCAACTGGTTAGTAGACAATAAAAATGACAAATAATATAATGTATATATAAGATATAACAATAAATTTTAAGGGAGTTGAAGATAATATGAATTATGACTTAAAACATAATGAAGATTATGTAATTTTGTTAAAAAATACATATGAATTATGGAAAAATATATTTAATAAATTTTCAATTATTTATCTTCAAGCCTTTAGTGGTTATGGGAAAACAGTAAATGTAATACAGTTTGCTAAAGAGAATTATAAAAAATGGGAATATTACTCTTGTAAAGACAATGATTTTATCAATAAAGTATCTAGTGTACTAAATATGGAGGTTGATAAAAGATGCAATCAATTAATAATAATTGATGATTTAGAATTATTAAGTAATGAACAAGATACACATGATTTGTTAGAAATTTTAATCTCTATTTTACATAAAAAACATAAAATATCAATTATGATTTTAAGTAGGGCAGAGTTACCTGAATATTTAGAGCCTTTTTATATTACAAAACAATTAGAAATAAGATATAAGTCAGACATTATTTTTGACAAACCAGAAATAGAAGATTTATTTATGTTGCATAAATTAGAGTTAATACCATATCAAATTGATTTATGTTACAAAATAACAAAAGGGTATCCTATAGGAATTATGTTGTTTATTAATATGATTAAAGAAAGTGATAATGAGGAATCAATAATTGTTGAAGCTATAAAAAGAAGTATATTTCAATATTTTGATTTGAAAATATTTTCTAGATTAGATGGAAGAATTCAGAAAATTTTAGTACAGATGGCTAGGTTTAAAGAATTTAATGTGGAAATGATTCACAAGATAGCATGTAATGAAAGAGGAAAAGAATTAATTAGGATCATTATAAATAAAGATAGTTTTTTATTAATATTAGGTAAAGGGAAGTATACAATTAATCCAGTTTTTAGAGAGTTTTTAATGGAAAAGGAAGAAATAATATTTACAGAAGAGCAAAGAAAAATTTTTTATTATAGGGCAGCTATATATTATGAAAAAAATGAAGAATTTATGTTAGCTTTAGAATATTATTCTATGGCTAAAGATTTTGATAAAGTAGTTGAGATATTAAAATATATTCTAAATAATTATGGAGGAAGTGCTTATTTTAAAGATACATACATGTTTTATGAGAAAATTCCTGAAAAAATTTTATTGGAGTCTCCAGAATTATTAGCTGCTATGTCTATGTTATATTCAATTAGGATGCAGGAAGATAAATCTCAATATTATTTCAAAAAATTGAAGGAATTAATCGAAAAAATGGATAAAAATGATTATAGGATGGAAAAAGCTCTAGAAAAAAATATATATTTAAATATAGCTCTTCCTCATAAAGGTATTAAGGATATTGTAAAGATTATTTGTACATCAGCCAATATATGTGTGAGAAAGAAAATAGAACTACAAATGGTGAGTGTTACAAGTAATTTACCTAGTTTAATGAACGGTGGAAAAGATTTCTGTATGTGGAGTAGACATGATAGATTATTATATAAATTAATTGCAAAGCCAATAAGTCAAGTGCTGGGTAGAAATGCTATAGGATTAACTGATGTTGGATTAGGTGAAAGCTTATATGAGAAGGATAATAGAATTGAAGCAATAACATACTTAACTAAAGGATTATCTGAAGCAAGTTTAAATGAACAATTACAAATTGAATTTGCTGCAGTAGGTATAATGAGCAAATTATTTTTAGCAGATGGTAATATGGATACTGCTGAAGGTATACTAAATAATTTGAAGTCCAAATTAAAAAAAAATAATCATAGAGAGTTTTTAATAAACGTAAATGCTAATATTATTAATTTAGAATTAAGAAAAGGTAATGATAAGATTATTACATATTGGTGTGATAAAAAAGCCCCAGATGAATTTGGAGAATTTTTTATTACAGATAGATATCAATACATGATTAAAATAAGAGTGTATATTTATAAAGAAAAATATACTGAAGCACTTTCGTTAATAGAAAGAATGAAGGTTTATAGTGATAAATATAATAGGCGTTATTTAAGTATGGAACTTGGGTTATTACAAGCAATAATTTTATTTAGAATTGGTGGTAATTATAAAGAAATATTTTTAAATACATTAAAAAAAATTGAAAGTTATAAATTTATAAGAATAGTAGCAGATGAGGGTATAGCTATTTATTCCTTATGGAAACAAATAGATTTTGATAATATAAATATTAATATAAGTAAAGAATACTTGAAAAAAGTTGAACAAGCGTTAAAAGATCAAGCAGAACTATATCCTAAATATTTACAACCACAGGTTGATCCAGAAAGATTAAGCAAATATGAATTGGAGGTACTTAGATTACTTGCAGAAGGATTAAATAATGAGCAAATAGCAAAAGAATTAAATGTTAGTAGAGCAAATGTTAAGTATTACGCTAGTAATATGTATAAAAAGCTTAAGGTAAATAATCGTGCAATGGCTGTTAAAGTCGCAAATGAACGTAATATTTTATAATTATATAAAGTAATAATTTATATAAATGCGTTCATGCTCAGTTATGTAAATGTTTACAAAGATATTATACCTAAAATTTAGGTATTATATAAATTTATATATTATTAAAGGGGAGAAAAAAATGAAAAAGAAAAAATTATCAATTATTGTAGCATCAATTGCTATCATAGCATGTGTAGGAGGAACATTTGCATGGTTTACTGCAACAGATTCAATAACAAATAACTTTGCAACATTTGGAAACAGTGATTTTGATGATGATGGCGTAAAAGTAGTGGAAGAATTTGATGAAGAAACAGCGAAAAAGGCTACTCCAGGAACTATAGTAAACAAAGATGCAGGAGCAAAGAATACAGCAACATATGATTCTTTTATTAGAATAAAAATAGAAAAAGAATTTAAAGAATCACCATATGGAGGAAATGATATT
>JAAYPK010000018.1 GCA_012519845.1 Clostridiales bacterium | reverse complement strand
TTTTCCATATAAATATGTGTTTCTTTCAAATGATTATACAAAAAATCACTTAAGTCTACCTAAATTTAGTGTTTTAGCCTATTTACCTATTAATATATAAATTTATTAAAATCAAATTTATATAAAACTTATTGATTTATTTTTGACGAATTTTTGACGGCAAATAAATAAAAGCTAGGATATTCTAATCTTTATCCATAAATTTGTCTTGTAGTTTGCTATAATTCTTTAATGTAAAGTTTAATAGTATAAGTGCTACTGCTCCAGGGAAATCTACTTTAGAAATTAATTCTAATATTTCTTGCATTGCCATACCTCCTAAACTTCTTCTCATATAGGATATATGGCTTTTAGGAGTAGTCTTTACTTATATTCTTAAATTTGTATAAAAAAATCCATCTTAAAATAGATGGACTTTAATAAATCGTAATTCAACAGAACCTGGGGAATGTGTGTATACACAATACACTTAAGCTAAAATCTTTGCTACTATTTCCCATGGCAGGACTTTTAACTGTTGATTACATTATATACGCTTGCATGCACAATGTCAACTTATTTTTTCTATTTTATCATCCTTTTTTTTATTAAAATTCTTATAAGGAAATTTTGATAAATAATTAATATTAATTATTCCTTGTATTTTGCTATTTTCATTTTTAAATTTATCATTGCAGTATCCAGCAATGAAATCACTTATCATAACTCCATAATTTATTTTAGAGTCTGCTGCTTTAACATTAAAATTGCAACTAAATTGTTTAGAAATTTCTCTTTTTATCTTTAATTCACTAACTAAATGAGCTTGCAAATTATTTCTTGCTTTTACCTTCATAGATCTGTCATCGTATATTATCTTTAATTCTTCAAAATCTAAATTACCATTATGGTTACAATTATCAAAAATATACTTAACTAACTGACACACTAAATAATTATAATATTCATTGGTATCATTATTACATAAAGAATCACAATTATCTTTATCAACAACAATTGCAACGAAACTTCCTTCTAATAATTTCAGCTCATTAAATACATATTTTTTTCCTTCCAAACTCATATTAGAAAATTTCACTTCAGTTAAACCTGAAATTAAAGCATAATGGTTAAAAAATTTTTCTTTATCTTTGTTAACATTTTTTATAATTTTTTTCATTTTGTATTTATGTTTAATATTCTTAGACTTAATCAAAAATCCGCCTATACTAAAGTATCTTTCACCATTGTTAGGACTAATACTTCCTGATTCGTCTATAAATAGCGTATATCCCACTCTAATCCTCCTAAATTGTTAAATTACGATTTTATACCAATGATTATAACATTAAACTTGTCTTTCTACAATAAGTTATCCACAGATAACTTATTTTTTTACAATTTAAACCAAAAAATCATAAGAAATCAACATTTTATACACAACTTATCAACATATTATCAACATATTTTTCATTAGAAATTTTAGTACAGTAACTTTCTCCAGGTATTAATACCAACTATTCCATCTACTACTAAACCATTGTTCTTTTGAAATAATTCTACAGCTTTTTTAGTATTAGGTCCAAATATTCCATCTGAACTAATCCCAAGCTTTTCTTGTAGTAATTTAGTAATATTACCTTGGGCACCTATTTTAAGCAAAGGACAACTTGCTAAAGTTTTAGGCCCTGCAATTCCATCTAAAACTAAATTTCCAAATCCTTGAGCATTTAATTCCTTCTGTAATCTTAATATCCAATTATCTGATATACTACTTTGTATTTGTTTTGCAGCTGCATTATTTGAAGTAACTCTGTTACCTATTATTCCTGATGCTATAGCGTCAGCAATTCTTTTTGGTCCTAAATTATTATATAACTGAACATCTTTTGTAGCTTCAACAAAACATACTTCTACTATAGCTGCTTTCATTTTTGTATGCTTTAATTCATACAATTCTGGCATTATCTTTTGTCCTCTATTTGTAAATCCTAAATCACCTAACTGACATGCAATTCTTTCAGCAGTATCATGCCTATTATACACACACACCTCTGAACCAATTGCCCCATCATAACTGTTATATGCATTATTAAAATGTATACTAATAAATAGATCTGCTCCAAAACTATTCGCTTTATTAACTCCATATGCCAACTCTATACTTTGACTGTCTGTATAATTTACTGGTGGAGTACAGTCTAATACATCATGTCCTAATGATGATAAAATTGCTATTAATTCATTTTTTACTTTTCTATCCTCTGTTAATTCATTTATTATTCCATTTGATCCTGAGCACCTTTCAGTATGCCCTCCTCTTATTGCTATTTTCATATTATATACTTCCTTTCTTTTTATAAAAAATAAAGAGTAACCATATAGGCTACTCTTTACTTGATATATCCTTTTTATTTCCATCCTTTAATTGTGCTAATGCATCCTTTAATTTGTCTGGTATAGGTAATCCTAATCCAGAACAATTTTCTAATAAGCTAATACCTTCATTCGCTATGTAGAAATAGCACACAAGTGTTCTAAATACCCATGTTCCAGTATTAAGTAATCTATCTAATAGAACAGCTACAATTAATACTACAAATATTACTGTTTTTCTTGCTATGCCCTTTAGTCCTACATCTGAACTTACTTCTTTATTAATATAAGCTCTTAATAAACCTGTTGCATAATCTAAAGCCATAAATACTATAAGTACTATTAATGCGGTGTCCCAAGTTCCAAATAGCCATGTAAAGCCTGTTCCTATACCTGCAATTCCATATTTTAAGTATTCTAATTTTTTTTCCATTCCTTTTACCTTCTTTCTTTAAAATAAAAAGAGACTAGCTTTAACTAATCTCTGTTATAACCTCTGTTTTTAATTCATAGTAAACTGTTAAATTATTATTTGTAAGCCAAGTTTTAAATTCCTCTAAGGTGCTGGCTGTAGTGCTAGGAATTAATACTCTAAATCCTTTTACATCAGTAGTTCTTCCCATAACAACTATTGTTTCATCTCCTAGAAGTGTTGGACTTTCACTATACCTGCACACTGCTTTATCGCATATCATATTTATATTTGAATTGTTATAATCCCCAATATAATCCTCCATTGTTAGCCCACCACATGCAAATATATTAGCATCTGTTCCAGCTATTTTAATTACCCAATTTTCTGTGCCATTTAAAACATACTTGCTAATACTTTTTATCTTTTTAACAACTCCACCTTCAATTGTAATTCTATTACGCCTATGATTAGGTAATACTATTGTGTTATTCTCTATATTTAAAGTAGCATTATGTAAAGCTGTTAAAGCCATAAGCTCCTTTTCCAAATCATCTATAAATGTTACTTGCTTATAATTATCGGTACCTTTTTTCTTATAGACTAATTCCCCAGTTTTATTTGCTTGAAACACATTATAATTAGTCAATGCCACTCTAGCTTTAGGTATAACATTACCATTTTCGTCCTTTACAAATGCCCCACTTTCATCAATCTCATAATCTTGTGGTAAATATTGTTCATAGGGATTTGTCTGCATTATAAGTGGGGTATTCATTCTAGTTAATCTGTCTGTTACTTCTATACCACCATATCTCCCTCCTCCACTCTCATTAGTAAATCTTCCGTAATCATCGCAACCAAGTCTTAACCATCCAAATTTGCTTAATCCAGGCATCCAACTAAATACTGAAGCTATTGGGAGTTTATTATCATTTCTTCTAATATCTAAGAGTCCAGTAAGCCTGTACTGCTTATTCTTTGCATAACACTGTAGTGCATGTCCTCCGTTACCTCCATCATAGCCATCTACCCATTTACTAGAACTACTTGAATATTGCTGATTCCAATTTGAATTTTGATTAACTATTGCTGTTAACATACCATTTGCAACAATACTTGAATTAAACACATTAGGCTTTATAGCATTATTCTTATCTACTGACATTCCGTAACTTGAATAGGGAAAAGTACTATCTATTTCATTATTAATATTAGATTTATTATTAAGTTCATCTACAAAACCATTTAAATTTTCTGCATTTAATTTTGTCCCTTCTTCAATTACATTTCCATCTATTTTAGTTAACTCAATAATATCTCCACCTAATGTGTCCATCCTATATCTTTTGCTATATTGTGTTACTCTATCTTTGAATTTATCCACTTTATTGTACCTCCTAAATCCTTCTTCCTGTTATACTTATCCTGCAACTGCTAATGTCAATAGCATACGTATTCGCACTATTTCCTACAAGTCTTATATCCATTCCATCACTTTTATTCATATAAACATTAATAGTAAATGTGTTTATACTAGACATACCAGAAAAATTCGTATTTCTACCCAATACAATTTGTTCTACTGTGCTATTATCAGCTGGGTATCTAAACAACTCTATAGTTGAATGATAATATGATGTATTACTTTGTTGTGGATTAATAAAAGTTGCTACATTAAAAGTGAACCACCCTTCGTAAGGTGCTATAAACCTATTATTCACACTATCGTATAATGCTTCCCCTCTTAGGAAAAACTTCTTTGATGTATCTATTTTGAATAATTGTGCATAGTTATTTTTTATTCCAGTAGTATTAACTGATACTATACTCGCAAGTAACTCTTCCTTAGCTTTATTTAAATAATTTATATTCTCTATATTTGAGCCTTTATTTAAATCTGATGTTTTGCCAATCCCTACTGTTTTATTAAGTGTATTTATTTCACCCACTAGTTTATTCATTGTTTCAGCATTAAGCTCTGTACCTTCTTGATTTACGATACCTTCAACTTTGCTTATTTGATAAACATCTCCATCTATCTTTACTAATTTATATCTATCATTGTATTGAGTTCTTCTATCATAAAAATTATCCAATTCTTGTAGCACCTCCTAATTGTTCTTTTTGTCCTGAATTTATTTCACCAGTATATAATAATGTGTGTTTTCCACTTAACACATTATAAATATTATAAGTATGGCTTTCTATTCTGTTTAAATCTTTATAAGATATAGTATCAAAAGCTTTCCAATCCACTTTAGGTTCTTCCCAATATTTAATCTGTACTACTTGATTGAGTTCCTTTAAGGCTTGTTCTATTGCATTTAATTGAGAAAAATCAATTACACAAGCATAAGTATTATTATCTTCTAAAGTAAATCCTTTATAATTGCCCATAGTACATATTGTTTTAACATTTCCAATAATTCTGTTCCAATCTTCATAATTTAAATAATCATTTGGAGACCAATTAGTTTTTACAATCATTTATTATCACTCTCCAATGCAATTAATTCTGTATTAACCCTTAAATCTCCCTGGTAATCAAAAGTTTGTTTTGTAACTATAGCATTAATTAAATTTCCATAGCCATCTTCTACAATAACTTTATCTCCACATTCTATCGCTGGATTACCTCGCCAGTTGCTTGTGATTTTATAACCTTTTAACCCAAAATAATAATCAGCTGTAGCTCTTGAATAAAAGTGCCAAGCTGAATCACTATCAATTTTTATACTCTTTCCTTCCTTAGAAGTACTTTTAAATATTTCTGTTCTCTCATATTTTTTATCATTGTTATATTTAAGAGATAAATTAAGAGTTACGGATCCTTCACCACTAGCTCTCTTTATCCCGACACTATGATTATTTAAAAAAGCATTATAGGAAGGATTAACATACCAAAAACCATCATACATCATCTTATAGCCATCTTTATTAGAACGTGATACTAAATAATCACTTCCGCTTATTATCTCATACCATACAGGAGATTTAGAATAAAAGACAGTATATTCATCCTCACTAATAGTTATATAATTATAATTATCAGTTGTTTCATCTCCTTCATAAGAATAAACACGTCCTGTTATTGATACTTCTTTTACATTTTCTAATTTTTCTATTTTAGGTTTTTCATAAGAATTATCTAAATCTATTATGAAGCCAGTATTACTAAGATTATATACATCTATAAGTTTAATTTTCTTTTTACTTATTAAAGGAGTTAGCTGATAGCAACTTGCTATCTTTAATAGTAAATCCTTTTTATTAATGTTTATCCAATCTTCCAACATACAGTATTTCATATCACTTAGTAAATCATTTAAAATGCTGTCTGGAGCTTCTAATGGAATAATACCACCGTCATCATAGAAATTTCTTTCATATAAAGTACTATTTCTATGATATACACTCATCCTAAAATCATCTGTAGTATCATTTTCTAAAGTATTCACATAGTTTTTAAACTCAAATGTTGCAGTTAATGCTCCCTCTTCTAATTTAGGCGATACATAATAGAATTCTTCCATTGGGCACCATTCAATTCTTCCATCTAATAGTTCTGCTCCAAAATAGAATTTTATTGGTTTATTATCAGAAAAATATTTAATAATACTATTATTTGAAAACATATCATATCTTCTATCTGTGTTATCCACTGTAATGCTTAATGTATTAGTTGGTATTGTATCTAATGATATATCTATTTCCTGAATCATATTAACCTTAATAATATTATCATCTGTCCAATCCTCTATAATTCCAAAATCTGTTTCTATTACTTTTGCTCTTACATAAGGTTTATTCATTTTCTTAAATGTAATAACCAAAGAACTAACATTATCAATATGAGTAATGATTTGATAATACGGTTTTTGATTTCCTGTAACTTCAATGACTCTATCTCCTGCTTGAATAGTAAACTCTGTTGGATAGACTTCACCTTCTCTATCGAATACTACCCCTAAACCTTCTGTAGAAGCTGAATTCAAGAAAATATATGTTAAACTTTCATTTATATTTCCGTATTCATCGCTTAGATTGTCACTCCACCAGCCTATTTCAATTCCATTATTCTGTTTATTGTCAAAGACCCTCGTACTTCCATCAAGCTTTATATAGTCTTTTTCAAGTGAAGCTAACCTATAATCAGCATATCTTATAGTATTATGCGACTGCTTAATGATCGACTTATCAAAAGTACTAGATGCCTGAAATTCATCTACTAACCATCCAGAACTTTGTAGTTCTATTGTTGCTCTTGCTTTAATTAACCTTGAATTTTCTTTAACTGCCTTATTAAAATTTTCAGATACATTTAACATCAAGCATCACCTCTCAACAACATTAAATTTAAATCCTTTCCAGGTCATTACTCCATCTTTAAATAACATTCCATCCATGCTTTTGTCACCAGCATAAAAAGTTTTAGTCAAATATGAATTTGCCTTTGGATCTAAATAAGTTACTGTAAAAAAATTATTATCTAATAGAGTTAATATTTTTGTAAGTTCATTTGGTTCTATAACATCCCAACTAAACTCTAATTTTACCTTTGTTGCAATTCTATCTTTTATCATAAGTCCATTTGCGTTTCTCTCAGCTTTGCTTATTTCTTGTATTCCTACTGAATATGAAGTTGGTGCCAATACTTCAACACCATTTATACTTAACAATGCCATTCTTAGCACCTCCTATACTGTTGTAATTGCACTACTACCTATTCTCTTTTCCTCACTCTTTATATAAGGATTTAGTAATCTTCCACACACTTGTCCATCTAGTATTATCTTTGCTTCACCACCAGAATTATTGTTACTATTCCCATTGCTAAAATTCATGGCCTGTAATACTGCAGTTCCCACCATGCTTCCTACTTTATCCACCCATTCAAGATTATTCTCTAAAGGTACTACCGCTTCTTTTCCTGCTTCTCCTACCATTGCAAGTGTTGGTTGGTCAAGTACTCCACCTTTTGCAAGTTGAGGTATTTCAGGGATATTTATACCAAAAGTCTTTCCTTGTATCCCATCCGGTAAGAAGTCCCAATCTGGCACACTAAATGTTAATGCTTTATTAATCTTGCCTATTGCCCAGTTAATTGCTTTAATTACTAAATTCAGTGCTGCCTTTGGTACTGCTGAAATATAATCCCATATACCACCAAAAACATTTTTAATTCCATCCCAAGCTTGGCTCCAGTTACCGGTAAATACACCTTTTACAAAATCAATAACTCCACCAAATATTCTTTTTACAGCATCAATTTTAGTTTGGATTACTCCTAAAAATGCATTAATTACATTACCAAAAGCTCCAAAATGTTTAGTCCAATCAGTTGCAAATACACTGCCTATCCAATCACTAAATGCCTGGAATTTATCCTTAATCCAATCCCAAACCTCACCGCATTTTTCTTTTACCCAATCCCAGTTCTTAACTAATAAAACCACTATTGCTATAACTGCACCTATCGCTATTGTTAATAGTACTAATTGCCAGTTAACAGCCTTAAATGCACTTCCTAATGCTGTTGTTCCATATGTCGCTAACCAACTTATTCCTTCATATACAGCTAATGCAGCCGAAGCAATAAGGAAACCAGTAGCAAAACTTCCTAAAATTATTGTAAAATTATCTACTGTACTTTCATTATTACTCATCCAGTCTCCAATTGAAGTTAATTTTTCAACCAATCCTTCTAATACATCAACTATAACTCCACCAGTCCAACTTGATATAGGTTGTAAGAAATTATCCCATAATAATTTAGCTACTCTTCCAAATGATTCTAGTAAAGGGTTAATAACTTTCAAAACTCCTGCCAGTACATCTAAGAAAGCAGGAAGTAAATCTGATATGGTCCAATGAGCTAAAGGATCTAATACATTATCAAAAAACCATTTAAGTCCTTGTCCTATATTATCTATAATTGGCATAGCCGCATCTCTTACTCTACTAAATGCATTAATTAAATTTGAAAAGTCAAATGTTCCAAAGTAAGCCTTTATTCTATCGGCTAAAGATTTTGTAGCCACATCAACAGATGAGGTATCTAATGCTGGTGTAACTAATGTAGGAACATCACTACCTCCTCCACTTGCCTCACCTTCATTATTCTTACTCAAATCTAATTGATTTATTTCATCAAATCCCATTAAAGCACCTTTAGTATCTTTAGCTGCTTTCTTTGCACTATCTCCATACGCTCCCATAGCTACTTTTGCATCTATTAACCCTTGTGTTGCTTGATAACTCTGTTGATATGTCTTTCCAAATATAGAACTTATAAAACTTGCTATATATTGAGTTGCTTTCGATAATGCTCCCATCAATGTATTAATTGCTGGCAATATCGCCTGATAAATTGGTGTGAATGCCACCATTAAATTAGTTTTTATTTGTGCTAAACTATTCGCAAATTGATGATTCGTCATTAAGTTATTATAAAGTCCTGTAGCCATTGCAGTCATACCCTTCATAACAATCGGAAGTATTACCATCCATGTCATGAATTGCCTTGCAACCATACCTAAGCCCATATGATAACCCCTTGCACTATTGCCAGCCTTTTTCATATTGTTCCCTGATGACTTAACGCTATTAGATAGCTTTTTATTTACTGCATCAGCACCATTAGCAACTGTATTAAACAAACCTATCTTGTTTCCAGTAGACTTTGCTTCTGCTCCTAGACTCGCAAACTTTGCCTCTAAATCAGATAGTTTAAATCCTAGTTTATCACTTTGTCCTATCAATTTTGTAATAGAAGCTTCTGTTTTTAACATCTGTTCCTCTATCTTATTTTTCCTTGCTTGATTAAAAGTAATATTATAGCTTTCTTTCAAATCTAATAACTTAGCTTGTTGCTGCTCTATCTTTCTATTTATTACATCTAAAGTTGCAGCTGTATTATCTATTTCAGCCTTTAAAGCTTCTGAATTTATTGGAGAACCTCTCGTCTTATTAACACTACTAGTTGTAGTTGTTTTAGGTATAGCTTGGTTTGCAGGCTTTCCAAAATCTAAGGTAGGCATTTTCACGTTCTTTAAAGAACTAAACATAGCTTTAAATGAATTTGTAAGCTTTGCCTTAATATTAGCCATTGTTTTAGATAAACTACTGTCTACAGTCTTAGCAGTAGTATTACCAATTATAGTTGCTAATTGTTTACTCATTGCTTCCATGTTTCCTTGAATTTTTGTCATGCTCGAATTCATGCTACTTTCTAGCTTACGTATAGAACTATTCAAATTACTTTCAATTGATTTCATAGAAGCACTAATACTTTTACCTAGATTATCAAATATACCCTTGAACCCACTTTCTATTGAGTTCTTTAGATTATTAGATATAATTTTACTTATATCAGTAATTTGTTTATTTAAATCACTTTGTATCTCTAAATCTAAACTTATTTTTCCTACGCTATCACTCATACATACACTCCTTTCTAAATAGCCACTACCATTAAGAGTACATTTATTGTATTATTAATTGGTAAATGCTATTAAATGAGGTGAAAATATTGAAAAAAAATCTTTATATTGAATTTTTCCTTTGTTTCTTCTTTGGTTTCTTTGGTGCTCATAAGTTTTATTTAAAAAAACATAAAATTGGTGTGCTATATCTTTTTACACTTGGTCTTTTTGGTGTTGGATGGTTCATTGATTGCATTATTATTTGGACTAAAATTTTTAAAAACTATAATTCTAATAAAATAAACCCTTATAATGAAATAATTTATATTGATAACCTTTCTGATGGTTGGCAGTTTGAAAAGTATACAGCAAATCTTCTAAAGAAGTTAGGTTATTCTTATATAAAAGTAACCAGTGGTTCTGGTGATTACGGTGTTGATGTTCTAGCTTCAAAAGCTGGATTAAGATATGCAATTCAATGTAAACTTTATTCTAACCCTGTTAGTAACAAAGCTATTCAAGAAATTTATAGTGGTAAAGATTTTTATAAATGCGATGTAGCTGTTGTCATTACAAATAGTACATTTACAAAAGCTGCTATCCAATTAGCAAATTCATTAAATGTACTGCTGATAGATAGAACAGCTCTAATCTCTTTACTAAAACAAACTAATAAAAGCAATAGAATCTCTTCTTCATCGCAATGCATTCAAGAAGAATTAAATAATACTAGTTCTTCTTCACAATCTATCCACGAAGAGTTAAAAAATATTAATGTAAAAAAAGAGATGATTAAACATCAACTTTCTAAAATCAATTTAACATTTTATTACAATGACGAATTGCTATTAGATGGTATAAGTTATGCCTTTGCAACCGAAAATATATCAATAGCTATGTTGCAACGTTTAATTAGAATCGGCTTTAATCGTGCATCACAAATTATGGATCAAATGATTGAGTTAGGTATCATCTCAACTGAATGCAATTCCTCTAGATATCCTGTAATCCTTACTTTTGAAGAATTTTTAATTAAATATCAAAAGAGTACAGAATAATTCTGTACTCTTTTTTTACCCAAAGGCTTTTGCAAATATATCTTGTGCCTTTTTAATTTCTTCTTCTTTTTCTTCATCTGTCATATATTCTATACCATTATGTCTATTTCTCCACTTGTTCCTTATTTCATGTTGTTCTTTAGTGAAGTGCTTAAGCATTTCTTTATTCTCTTCGCTACGAATAGAAACAACTTGTCCTAATGGGGTTTTAGGCATTATTCCACTTAATAATGTACAGAATTCACTCCAAGGCATATCATCATACCTTAGTCTAATATTATATTGCATAGCAAAAGAGGACTCGATTAAATCCCAGTCCTCTATTAAATCATACCATTTATCTTTTGCTGGGTGTCTTTCTTTTCTTTTCAGCTTCTGCTTCAATTTCTTCTAAAGATACATCACCTATAGCAGCCATAATTGAATTTATAATTGTTGTGTATGCTGGCATACTAAGTTCTAAACTTTCTATATAATCATAAGCTTCTTTTCCTAGTGCTATTTTAACTACATTGTCCATACTTTCAATATTTTCTTCTTTAGATTCTGTCATTATTTTTAACGCAGCTGCTTTTGAATTATTAATTATAAATTCATGTTCATTATCTATTCTTATCTTAGGTTTTTGATTTCCATTTTCTAATCTACTTATTATATCATATATTCTAGCCATTTCTTGTCCTCCTAATTTTATCTATAAATAATTTCTTCACCACAATATGCTTCGCCTACATAGCAATAATTAGGCTTGGGTGCTGGGTGTATATGTTGGTTTACCATCACCTTGTAAGTCAAATTCAAGTGGGGCTACATTCGTACTATCTCCACCACCAACATTTTTAACATTAATAACACAATCAAATGTTAGCTTTGCTCCATCTGGAAATTCTATTTCTCCCTTTGTTGAACAATCCAATCCATCTTTCCAAGCCATATTAGCTACATAATCATTACCTGGATCCCCTACATTTCTTATTCCGTTAAGACTTACACTAAACTTTTTACCTGTCATCAATGCTCTTGCCCAACCTGATGTATCCATAGGTGTCCATTCCTCAACTGTTCCATCTATAGATATTGAGAAAGATTTCATATCAGCTATTACCGCCATGTCTGAATCTGTGCTTGCTTTACCTTCTGTTCCAATTTTAAATTTTAATTTATACACTGGAAATACTCCACTAAATGCCATTTATATCATTCCTTTCATAATAAATTACTAAATCTATAACATATTCAAGAATACCATTATCATCAGTTCCAACACTAATTGGTTCTGATGTACTCATCTTGAATTGTATAACTCTCTTATTGCCTATAACTCCATCTTGTCCAAAGAATACATCATAGACTTCTTGTGCCTTCTTTTCTGCTTCATCTGAAACTTTTCCCCAATGCACTAATATAGAAATAGCCTTAGATGAATAACTAGTATTCGCTAATCCACCTAAAGCTATATTAGGAGCAGGACCCTTAATATTGTAAATTGTTATACTCTGTTCCTTATCTCCACACTTATTTAAATACCATTGAGGACTATTCACTTTTGTTTTTAAAAAATCTCTTACATCACTTAATAACATTACTTAACAACTCCTTTGCTAAGTTGCTTAAAAAACTTAAGATAAGTTTCTTTTATAAATTCCTTCTTTTCACCAGTTAGATAGCTCTCCATCCATTTGCCTTGTGCATTCATGTTCTTATCTTTTCTAAAATTGTATTCTGGATGCCAATACATCCTACGCGCATATGGAGTATCAAATATAATACCAACTATTGCATTTTGTAATTTGGATGTATCTACAAAACTATTTCTCTCTAATTCTCCAGTATCTTTTGGTACTACTGCACTAGTTTTAATATCACTTAATACAGCTTCCATTGTCATTTCAAGTGCTCTTAAATGTGCCTGTTCCAATATACTTATCTTTGCTTTATCTAGTTTAACTGTAACTTTTACACTCATTCTAGGTTAAGCTCCGTTGAATAAATAGATCCATCGGGATTAGGAGGTCTTTCTGTAGAATATATTTTCTTTTTAACACCATTAACAATTACATATCCTTCAAATGTGCCATCATAAATAGAGCCTTCTATAACTGCTTTGCCAGATAAAGTTATTAATTGCCTTTCGGCGTTCATTATTTGCTTAGTTTTATCAGTATAAATGCATTTGCCTTCATAGATTTTCTTCTCTTCATAGTCTCCATCAGTATTAGTGCCTTCATAGTATACTTGTATATCAGTTTTAGCTAGAAATGTTGGGAATGGAAACTTCATTGTTATATCCTCCTACAAGTTAATCCAGTTTGATTTAAAAGAGTAGCTACCTCATTAGAAGTAACTACTCCATTTACACACTTTACCGAATTACTATTTAAACTAACACTAATACTACCAGCACTAAAAGAAGCTAAAGGACTATTAATATATTCTCCATACTGCTCTTGAAAATCTGCTTGCACACATATAGCTTTCTTAATTTTCTCTTGTTGAAAAGAAGTTAAATTGTTAAATCCAATACCTACTATTCTGTTAAATGTAAGAGAATCTATTTGATCACTTGCCTTATCCAATTTATTCTTTAGATTATCAGTAACTATACCACTATAGCTATTATAATAATCTGTATCTACATAAGACATATTATCACCTACTTCTTAGGAGAATTTTTACCTTCATCTGATTTATCTTCTTTTGCTTCTAATTTTTTTAATTTTCCCTCTAGCTCTTTATATTTCTTTTCAAGTTCTTTGTATTTTTCATATGAAACAGTTTTGCCTGTTCCATATTGTATTATTGATCCCTCATCATTTACAATATCATAGCCTTGTGCTACATATGAAGCCTTTTCAACTTCTGATATAGTATACTCCTTATTGTTTCTTACTGCTTTCATATAATACCTCCTAAGCTTCAGCTACAGAATTAATAGCAATACCACATGCTTTATTCTTAATTAAGAATGTATCTGTGTAATATCTATTTTGATAAACATACTTATCAGCAGTTCTTGAATCAGTTCCAGGTGTAAATAACTTCATGTAAGCATACTTATCTCTTGATACAACACAAGATGGGTGTACTAATATAATGTTAATCTGTTTAGCAGCTGCAGTTGGAACACATCCAGTTGTAAAGTCATAAGCAGTTTTCATTCTAGCACTTGGAACTTTAACAATCTCAACTTCATCTAATGAATATACTCTTCTATCAACAGAACCATTATTAGCATTAACGTTTATGCTTCTATCAATGCCTTGTGCATTTTTAATTAACTTATTTATAGCTGGTGTAACATATAAAATTCTTCCTTCTGTAGGTACACCGTTATCGTCCATCTTCTCCATTTGAGTATCAAACCAATCTAAAATATTAGCAGTAGTTAATACAGTATTATCAATAACTGCTCCATTAGCTGCATAAGTTTTAGCTTCTGAATATAATTTTGAATACCTATAAGAGTCCTTTTCAGGAATAGCCTGTTCTGTTTCAAATACATTTTGAATATTTGCAACCTCTGTTACTAGATTAGTTTCATCAATATCCATTGGATCAATTGCAAATTCAATATCTCTATCATGAGTAAGTTTCTTTGGCTCCCATTCATTAGCTATTGTACCTGCATTGAATCCCATACCAGTTCTATTATGATCTTTATATCCACTTACTGTGATATTAGGTAATTTAATTGTTTGAGCATTAATAAACTTTACTCCAGGATTAGATTGAGTTAATGCATAAGAAGTTAACTCTCTTGAATATTTTTGTTGTAATTCTCTTTCAAATTGTTCAGCATAACTATATACTGCCATTTAAATCATCTCCATTTCTTATTTTTTATTTCCAAATATTTTTGCTAAGGTATCATCCGAAGCTTTCCCATTATCTGAAGAACCAGCGCCAATTTTAAAACCCTTTTGTTCTTCCTTTTGTTGCTCTGCTCCTTTAAAACTTGGATACTTTTCTAGTACCTTATCAATAGCCTGTTCAATGTTTATTTCATCTGTAACCATAGCTTTTGCTAGTACTACTACATCATCTACAGAAGTAGTTATAACTCCTTTAGATAAACAAGTAACCTTGGCTTCAAGTGCTGTAGCTTTTTCCTCTGCTGCTAATCTAGCTTTTTCAGCATTAGTCAAAGCTTCATTTTGCTTTTCTGCTTCAGTTTTTTGACTTTCCTTCCACTCGTTATAGGCCTTTAATTCTTCTTTAGGTAACTGATTTTTTCTTTCTCTAGCTACCCTTTCTTGAATTAACTTATCAACATCAGTTTGTGTAAAAGTCTTTTCTTCTTGAGTAGTTTCTTGTGTATCTGTTTTGCTTTCAGTAGTTTCTGCATTACCGGTATTTGCTCCACTACCTGCTCCATTATCAGCTTCCATAAGTCTACTCATTCTTAGATTTTTTAAAAACATAAATACCTCCATTTATAGCCTGTCGGCTGTTATTTCCATGCGCAGTTTAAAGCCTTAAGCAAGTTTTGGGCATAATAAAAAGCCTTAAAATAAATTAAGACTTTTTGACATAACTATTAACCATATAACAAATAAATATAAAAGAAATATTTTATATGCTATAAAGATTACTTGATCTACTTTCATCTATATTTCTCCTTATTTCTTAGTTTCCTAAGACTTTAATTCCATTCTGCTCTTACAATGCTCTCGGGTTCTTCTGGATCAATAACCACTTCTATTTTGTTAGCCCTACTAATATCTATACCATTTACTTTATATATACCTTCTTTAGTATTGATTTCAATTTCATTATCCATTAATTAACCTCCTTAATTTTAGGTATAAAAATAGCACCTACCTTTTAGCTAAGTAAGTGCTTAATTATTCTCTATTTGATAATATAATTCATCAATTAACTTTTGAACATCTTCCCAATTACTATTAGGATTGTAACCTTCGTCATAACCAATTTGCACTTGCTTATCTTGAAGGAAATCATATAAATCAATTTCTAAATCATCATCCATGTCATAGTGATAATCTTCATTGATTAAACTAGATACATTTAATATCTTATCTTTTAACTCTAAATCATCCACAAGATTTATTAAGTTATCATGTTGCTTTTTATTTAATATTATCATTTTCTTTCCTCCTTTTTAATCTTTCTGCAAGCTTTTTGCTTGTTGGATTGGTCTGAACCAAATTTCCAGTATCAGGGTTAATAGTTACTGTAGAGTATTCTCCAACAAATTTCTGACTCTTTCTTCCTAAGTCATCTATTTTTATTTCCTTAATTTCTAAAGGCTTACTTAAAGCATTAGCAACACTATCTACTGGTACACTCTTACGCTTAACTCCATCACCGATAAATCTTTCAATCATATGCTTACTTACTTCTTGAATTTTAATTCCGTTTGGTGTAACTATTCCTACGATTTTATTATTTGTCTCTGTTGCAATAGCATTCCATTGCTTAAGTGTTGTATCTAATGGTATCTTTTTACTTTCTTTAGAGCTTATGAAGTCTTTCATAGACTTATACTCTTTAATATTATTATACTTCAAATTTTGGAAATCTTCCAATGTTTTTGGAGCATCTTCTCCTAAAATCTCCTTAAATTTTTTAAGTTGTTTTAAATCCTTCTTATAATTTAATTGCTTAATACTCCTAAAGTCTATCTTTTCCCTTCCAGCATTTCTTCTAAGCTCTGGATGTTCTTTTAATATATCTCTAATAAGCTTTTGATGTAACCTTACTTTTTTATCTGCTTCATCTCTATTAGTCTCATTACATGCACCTTCTCTAATTCTTTTCTGTTTTCTTATTACTCTTTCATGAGCTCTTTGCTTTTGCTCTGCTTCATAAGTCTTAATAGCTTTCTTTTCATCTGGTACAGTAGGTATCTTTGTAATACCTTCAAAAAAAGTTGTTACTGAATGCCGGCAATTGGGATGAAAAAAGTTATTTTTAATAGCTTCACTTAACAACTTATACTTCTTACTATATTCTTCTATATATTCTTTGCTTGGATGACTGAATACATCATCAATTAGTATTTGTCCTTGCCATGGTGCACACATCTTACAAGTATTTGCATGAGCAGTAACAACAACTAAATGTATTCCAAACTCATCCCTTTTCTTACCTTCTCCTAAAAACGTTGCTCTTTGACTCGCTGTTCTTAAACACATTTCAGCATATGAAGCTATATTTACTCTCTTACCATCTTTATAGATAATAGAATTGATACCTTTGTCCAAGAAATCCTTAGTAGCCATATCTACAGCCTGATTAAGTGTTAATACACCATTTTGCAAATACATGTGAGTTTTAAATATCGTTTGTCTGTATATATCGTCAAGTAACCTTTGAATTGATGTACTCGCTTTATTTAAATCATTAGTAACACTTTCTATTAATGCATTTAGTTTCTTTTCATTTACACCAAAGAAACTTTCTTCTGGATCTGCTTTAGGTAATTCTTCATTAGTTCTTGGTGTCTTTGGTAACTCAACCTTTTTATCTACTACTTTATTAGGTGCAATATCTTTCATGCCTTGTTGCTCTGTTACTGTTTCTTGTATTTCTTTTGCCTTCTTAGCTTCTTCTGATATAGTATCTTCAGGAATAATGGCTTTCCCTTTTAGTTCTGCTTTATTTTTAGCATTTTCATAAGCTTCAATAACTCTTTCTTCGCCTTTTGAGTAGCTTTCCTCTAAAGTCTTTTGTACTAAATCTTCTACAGGCTTTTTTCTACTACCTATTAGCTTTTTATTTAGTTTTCTCCATTTCTCCATGGCTCTTAATTTTGCTAATTGCCATTGTTCAAACTGAAATCCCTCTTTTTGTTCCTCTCTCTTATGAAAGAAAAAAGCTTGTTTAAGTTTCTTAATTAAGTCCAGTTCCATCTGTTCGAATATCAGTCTTAAGTCATAAGCTTTGTCATCCTTATTCTTCTTGTCCATCTACAACCACATCCTTTGGATTATCTTCATCCTCTAGATCAATCTCATCTACTGTCTTAGGTTCTTCTGCTTCAAGCATTCCATTCTGTTCTTTAATCCTTTGTATTTCTTCTTGTTTTTCTTCATCAGACATTGTATCTCCATATAATTCCTCAACTATTCTTTCAATACTCATTATTCCATATGATTTAGCCTTTCCTATTGTTTCAACTACTGCTTCAAAGCTAGGGCTTGCATATTCACCAAATTTTATAGTAATCTCATTATCTTCTACAGCTTCTTCGTTCCATGTTTTGTTAGCTTTAAGTATTGTATCAACTAGAACTGGAATTACTTCTCCTAATGCTTCGATAATACTATCCCTTGAATATAGAGTTGTCTTTTCTTTTTCCCTTTGCGCTTCAGCATTATCTAATTTTTTATTATCTATTCCTAATGTACTTGGACTTATTAATCCCTGTAGACATAAATCTAAAGCTGTAACATAAGTCTGTAAATAGTTATCTGTCGGTATTGTAGGTTGTTCTGTATCTATTTGAGGATTAGCATTTTCACCTGCAAAGCTATCAGTTTGTATATATCTATTATCAAAATAACTAGGCTTTAATAACTCTCCTGTATCTGGATTTCTAGGTATTAAGCTTTCAGGAATATACGTCTTAGCTCTACCTGCTCTTAATGCATCAATCCATTGGCTCCATGCTTCATCTAAACTATCAAAGTTATCTGTTTTACTATCGAATACGCTTTGCCCTCTACCTTCCCATTTATCTGATTCATATATCATATATGGAATAGCCATGCAAAAAGATTTATCAAAATTAACATTATCTAAACCTTCTGTTTCAGGTATTGAATGTAATTCTACTTCTTTTTCACCTTTGAATAGCCTATAAGTTATATATCCATAACCATATGTTTCATGAAGCAAATATTCTTTCTTATTTGATATATATTCAGTATAAAAGATTACTTCTCTCACTCTTCCTCTCTCATATGTTATGTCTATTTTATCTCCTGGATAAAATTCTATTATTGGAAGTTTGCTTATAGATTCATCAAAACTTATCTTAAAAGCACCATCACCAACTACTAATACATCCTTTGTAGCCTTCTTTAATAACTTTTTAAATTTATTATCCTTTGATATTTCTTCCCACACAGTATTAATACTTTGATCCTCTAAATCAATTGAATTTAGATCATTATGAACTATATTGGTAAGAGTATTTACAATGAGTTTAGGAAGTCCTGTATGTATTTTTCTTATTTCCATACCCTTAGTAGGTACACTACCCCAAAAGTTATAATTACTATTTTGTATTTGCTTGTAGAGTTGGTTTATCTCATAGCTATCACCCCTAAACCATATTCTATTTTTAGCTGCATTAGCTTCATAGTTTAAACTTTCTTGAATATAAAATGTATTGTTTTGAGCTTCTTCTAATTTTAAAAAGTTTCTCATTGCATTTCTCACCTTCTCTACTATTTTCATTTATTTTCAACTCCTATCTTATTCTTATAAGGCAACCAACCATATTGACATGAGTTAATCATATGGTCATTCTTATCTTCTGGTTCATTGTCTTTATCTTCAAGCCAACTGTACACTTCTAATTCACCTATATATGCTAAGCAATGCTCTAAAATAAAATAACATGGAACTATACCTTCTTTATCATCATGATTCATCCAACCATTTTGTAGTATTATTCTATCTACTATGGTTGTCTTCTTCCATGCTGGAATAAAGTTATATATAAGTCCATGTTTTCTCTTATACTTATTAAGTTCAGTTATTGTTGCACTATCAGCACTATCAATAAACACATCTTTAGCAAGTCCCCATTCTTGTCTATTCCTTTCTAGGAAATCATAATAGTTCTTTGCTGTATCAGATGGAGCTATTGGTGTAACTAAATCTTTATTGTTATAAGTCTTTTCATCAAGCAAATAGTAATTGCCCTTGTTAGTTATACCTGAAAAACTCATTGCTATTGTATCTTCTGAATTACTAGAATAAGATGTATCAAGTCCACTTGTAAATATTACAAAGTATTCCTGCTTTCTTTCTCCATTTACAATAGTATTCATTGCATTTTTCTTAATGAGTTCTTTTGCTTTAGCTTTACTAACTAAGTGTTTTGCCCTATCAAATACAGGGAATATTAATCCTGTTGCTCTACCTCTTAGCCCTAATATTTTATTCTTATAAAGCTTAGTCCCTTTAGGCGCTGATAGTTTCTTTTTCTGAATATCTTCTTCTGATAAACTTGCATTATCATAGAATGAAAAAAACCAGTAAGTCCAATTAGGTTTCTCCTCACAATTAAGAAGGTCCTTCATTATCTCTTCTGGTACATCATTTTTATATTTTTCTAATGGTCTGCAACAATTAATAAATTCATTGTATATATCTAAATTAGGATCATCTGGATTAAGTGTCATCATAAGATAATCATTTCTAGTACATATCTCTCTTACAAACTCTATACTAGCTGTGTTAACCTCATCAATTAGTACACATCCAAACTGTGAGCCTAAAGCCATTTTCCATTTATCTTTATTGTCATAACCTAAGATATAAATAATCTTATCTCCTGAAGGAGTTTTATATCTAATATGTGGTATCTTATCATCTTTATCACCATTACCATTGTATTGTACTAAATCCCCAAATACATCAATGATGCCATACTCTTTATTGATTATATTCTTTTCAGCTACTCCAGTAGTTTTAGCGGCTATAACATGTTGTTTCTTATTTGACTGTGCTACTTTTAACATAAATTTAGTAATACCTACTGTTGTTTTACCGGCTGCTGTAGTCCCTTCAAGTACTTCTACAGGTGAATTATGTTTTAAGAAATCAATATACTTGGGTGATAACTTATATTCATTACTCATTGTCCTCACCTAGTTGGTTAAGTATAGAATCAAGTTTAGCCGTGGAATTTACTGTTGCATCAACATTAACCTCTTGTTTCTCTACAAATAGTCTATATCTTTTTCCTAGAAGCTCTGCTGCTTTATTTCTATCCTTTGCTGACATAGTTTTCTTAACTATTCTTGCAGAGCTACACCCTTCTCCTTCACCTTCTACAACTACAACTTCTTCTGTGAGTTCATTTCTCATAACTTTAGTTAGATACTTCATGACTTCTGCTGCATCTGCTATTCTTTCATCTTCTATTTGCTTAAGTCTTTCATCAATATAACTTTTAACTTGAGGTTTTATGAGGTTATCTGCTCCTGTTCTATACGCTGTTTTTTTACTATATCCTGCTTTCTCTGCTGCTTGAGTGGCATTGCCTAGTTCAATATAATAATCTGCAAATGCCTTTTGTTTAATTGTTAGCTTGGCCATAATGCCACCTCACTTTCTATAAAATAAAAGCTAGTAGTAGAGAAAGTATACGAGGGTGAACTCACATCCTTTCAAAAATATTTCTACTAGCTTTTTGCCATTAAAAAGACACCTAGAAAATTCTAGATGTCTGTATTCAAATAAGGGGGTATCGGCATTCAATTTATGAAATCCACAATATCATAATATAATGTCTGAAAAGGTACGTCAATCCCAACAAAAAGGACATTATATTATGCTATTTTATATATAACTTTGGCTTATTCTCAAGGTTTAAGAAGGTTTTAAAAAGGACATTTTTTCATAGTTTTAGCCCATCAATCCCAAAAAATAATATTGATAAATCTTCTATCGCTTCTCTTACATCTCTGCCAACTGTCTTAACAGTTATATCAAAATGGGTTGCTACTTCTTCATAAGTTGGTACCAAATTATCTTTATTTTGCTCAATAAACATATATCTAATAATATTATACCTTCTTAGTCTATTCTTCCCCTCATTTTTACAAATTGCCTCATAGTACTTCATTGATTTATTAATATGCCCTACCAATATTGCAGTTCGCACTTTTGTTCTATTTATGGCTTGTACATACTTTTCCTCATCATTTATTGATTCTATCTCATCTAATACATCCACTGCATTCTCTGAATAAATTGCATTAGTGGTTTTTTCACTAAGATCTGCATGGACCAATAAGCTCCTATAATGTTTTAACAATAACCTTGTATTTCTTAATCGTCTATCATATCTTTTAGTTGTTTTCTGATATTCTTGTTCTTTGATATATTTTATTCCTTCTCTAATTCCAATTTTAACTGCTTCTTCATGAGTTATGCCCAAAATAATCACTCCTTTACATCAATCTCAATGCCAGTTTTTATAGTCCATCTTCTACCTATAAGCTTGTCCTTATGTTGCAAGTTAACTTCCTGGACCAAATCAGGTTCTTTAAATTTTTTAGCTTCAGTATTGCTTCTCCAAAGTATTAAAATACAAATTTGAATTAAATCAAAGGTTTCTGCAATTATATTTTTCAAGTTCTTAATACTCTTTTTACCTGAATAAATAGTTAAAGCTTCAACAACTTCTTTATATTCTTCATTAAGTTTTGCTATTATACCTAAAGTTCCTATTTTTCTGTTATCTATATTTAAACTCTTATTTTCACTTAATACATGCATTAATAATCTCATGTTTCACTCTCCTTCAAATATTCAAATCCATTTTTATACTCTTCTTGTAACCAATTTTCTATGCATTTAGTGCAATTATTTGTATCACAATCTTTTTTAAATTCATCATCAAAATCGCCAGGGCACATTAATATGAAAGCGAAACTGTTTGCATTTAATTTCTTTATTTTATCTATGTTATTCATAATTTCCTCCTATAACTCATTTAATTCAATTTCAACTCTTTCAACTTCTTCATAATATCTTTTATCAATTGTTTTTTATCTGTATCTAAATGCTTATAACAGTATTCTTTTACCATATCTCTTTTACTTGTTTTCATATACTCACCTTCTTTTTAAAACATAGAACATTGACCTTCTATGCTGTTATCTTTTTTTATTTCTCCAATCCACCAATCATATATATCCTTACCTGTTTCCCACTCTGTTTCCATTCCTTTATTTTTTCTATATTTAATCATTCCATCAAAGGCTCTTATATAATTTTCTTTATATGCTGGATATTCTTCTAATTCTTTAGATTGATTAGTTCCTAGTGGGCACCCAATACATCCTATCCTATCCCATCCTCTATCATAAAGCTCACAATATGGAAGGTTGTATTTATGAATGTATTCCCATATTTCTTCATCTGTAAAGTCTTTATTAAGTCTAGTACAATCTCTAATAAATCTTATCTGTGCTTTATCAAATATACTTATTTGCCTTCTATAACTTTCATATAATCACCTAATCTAATTATGATATTTTTGATTATGGAGAATATCTAACTCCCTAATTAAAAGGCATATCTCCATCATCAACTGGTGTTATATCATCATTAAATGCTCCTTGTTCACTTTGAGTATTACCACTTTGTCCATTACTATCTATAAAATTAAAACCATCTACAGCTACATCTGTTGTATATCTCTTAGTTCCATCTTGTGCATCATAACTACCAGTTCTAATACTTCCAGATACAGCTATTTGACTTCCTTTAGTAAAATACTGTGCTATTGTTTCAGCCGTTTTTCCAAATGAAACACAGTTTATAAAGTCTGCTCCATCATCTTTCTTTCTCCTGTTTACTGCTACTGTAAATCTACATACTGCTGTTCCAGTTCCTGCTGCAAATCTTAAATCTGGGTCCTTTGTAAGTCTACCGATAATTATTACCTTATTCATCTTTACTTACCTCCTTTATTTCCCCAAGTGACATAACACAATGACCTTTGGTTAATCCATAGCATGGTCCATATACAATATATTTAATTTGTTTCTTTATTTCATTACCTGTATATGATTCGTTCTCATACTCTTTAAGTACTACTATGTCTCCTATGTGGTAGTCTCTATCATTTTTTCTTATTTCAAAGTTTTTAAGTCCTAATTCTACTGCTAAAAAATATTCAGATAATATCTTTAATTCATGAGTTTTCATTTTCTCTATCCCCTTTCAAATACATATCATGATAAGTTACTCCAACTGCATAAGCTTGCCATATATCTTTTTTAAACCCATAAAACCATCCTGGCTCTTTCTTAGTTCCTTTCCCCTTATTAGGTGTATTAGGTGCAAATCTATCTATTAAAGCTTGTACTATATTACTATCTTTAGCTTTCATGCTATTACATAAATTCATTTTTTCATCTTTTCTGTATATATACGTTGGCTGCAAATCATATAAACAATTTATTGCTTCTGTAAATCTACCTACCCATAAGCAAGTCTCAAATACAGTAGCTCCTACAGCCATTCCATAACTAGCTACCATTTCTATTGCACAATGTGTTTTCTCATGATAAAAATCACTATGATATATTTTTATTAATAATTCTTCATTACTGATTTTCCCACACTCACAAACTGATAAATCATCATTTAAATAAACATATCCACTTTCAATGTTCCCTGGATCTATTGCCAATATCATTTACTCACATCCTTAATTGTGCTATAATTTCTTTGGTTATTAAAAACAGTATTTTGACTATTGAGGGGACTAAATCCCCTCTTTTTTTATGCTATTATTTGAATGTTTTTTATTTCTTTTAATTCTTCTTCAAGATACTTCTTAATACTTTGAATAGCTGTATTTCTCCAAGCTCCTCCATCAGCTTCAAATAATGCTCCTCTAGCTCCTTTTTGTTTACTATTCGTCATCACTTCACCTTCTTACTTGACTATTATTCCTATATCTCATTTTCATTGTAGGTATAAAGTGCCTACACCTTTTCTTAGTATTAGCCTTACACCTACACCTTTTGACTTTTATTTCTTTAAAGCTCATATACCTTTTGTGATACATACAATACCCTGCTGCTATTCTATGTACCACCAACCTTTACACTTATCTTTTTCCCTGTTACAACTCTAAGTTTTAATAAATATCTGCTTTGAATTATATCTTTTTTAAACTCTTCGTTAACAGTTATAGTAATTAGTTCACCTTTAACAACTATTTCAGATTCCATAAACCATGTCCTGTATCCAATTTCTCCAACTTCATCAAAAATAGTTTTATATATCTCTGATGGAAAAGAGAGAGGAGAGAGAGAATGGACTTCTTCTTTTCCTTCTTCCCCTTCTTTATCATTCTTATAATTCTTATCATTCTTGTTTGTGTCTACCTTATGGTT
>JAAYPK010000017.1 GCA_012519845.1 Clostridiales bacterium | reverse complement strand
CAGTTACATTAGATAACAGTGCAGATAATACATATAAAAATTGTAAATATGATGTTGAAGTTATAGCAGAAGGAATACAAGCATCAAATGGTGCAGCAGCAGATACTTGGACAACAGCACCAGAAATGATTTTAGACAAGTTAACAAGTTTACAATAAATTAATAGCAAATCAAAGGGGGAAATCAAATGAATTTAAAAAAGATTGGAACCTTTGTTGCTGTAATATGTTCATTTTGTATATTTAGTGGTATTTCACCTAATTATATTGCCTATGCTGATGAGTCAACTAATATAGTTTTAGAAGGAAATGCAGATGGGATAGTTACTGTTCCTAATAAAAGTAATTTCTTGCAGAAAGAAAATATGATGCCTGGAGATACAGTTAAAGGTGAAATACTATTAAAAAATAATTATGATTATCCGTATTATATTTATATAAGAGCTGAAGATAGAGAAAAGAAATCTGATGTCAGCTTTTTAGATAAGCTTAAGTTAAAAATTTCATTAAATGATAAAGAATTATATAATGGAAGTCTTGATGGTGGAGAAGAAATGTCAGAGGATATATTTCTTGGAACAATAAATCCGGGGAAGAGTGTAGTTTTAAAAGCAGTAGTAACTTTAGATGGAAAAACAGTAGGTAATGAGTATAAAAATAACTATGCTAGCGTAGATTGGATTTTTACAGCAACTAGAACAGAAGTTTTGGGTGATAATGAATTTGAGATTGAAGATGAGAATGGTACAGAAGAAGGGGTTTTAGGAGCTGTTGAAATGCTGATTAAAACTGGAGATAAATATAATAAAATTGTTATGCCTATAATTATGCTTATAGTTATTTCTTGTGCAGTAATTTTAGTATGTACAAAAAGGGGGAAGGCCTTAAATGAAAAATAAAAATATAAGAAAAATAAAGTCTATAAAAAGATTTAGTATTTTGTTGACAATTGCCTTTATTTTAACTATTATTTTGAATAATTTTTCTCCTTTTAGTGAAGGAACTAAAATAAAAGCCACAACTGAAAATAATAATGAATATGAAGTGTTGGATGATATAGTTTGGTCAAGAACACCAGATTTTCATGAAGATTATGGCTATGCTAAAAAACGTGTATTAACTCAGGAAGTAACTTATAATGGAAGAGAAGAAGCATTTAGTTTCGGTGGGAAATATTGGAGTTCAGCCTACAAAAATGGTGTAACTGAATATACACTAAATAAAAATCCGTATAATGAAAAAGGTATTTTACAAACAACTTTTTTGTTTGCATATGCAATAAATGATGAAAAATACAAAATATCATTGGACTATGATACATTAACAGGAATTTTAGAACCAACTCAAAAAAAAGATGTATGGGATGGTAAAACAGATTCTTATTATGCTACTACTAGAATTAATGAGTATAAAAAAATATTAGGTATAAATATACACAATAAATTCCCAGCAGAGGTTAATGATTTTGCTACATGGTATTATGAACCATGTAATAAAGTTTATGACAATTATTATAGTGTAGATGGTATATATAGAGAATATGCTTATGATGTAAAGCATGGTGATCAAATGAGAATGTTTAGAGGGGAGTTTAATTTAACAGAAGAAGAATTAGAAAATTATGATTACTATATAACAACGGGTAAAAACAACCCAGAGTTAATACTTCCTCTAGATGATACATTATTTGTTATGGTGGATGAAAAAGCCACTGGAATAAACTTCACAACTTCTATTCCAGGGAAAAATACTTCACTATTCATAAAAAATGATGGAGTAGAACAAGAGATTAAATTTAATCAATTAGAAACATATAAGAGTTGGGGTGGGGGATTACAACAAACATGTTTTGATTCAAATCATTATAAGCTGTCTCGTTATAGTGATGGATGGCATGCTCATTTAAATGATTTCGTTAATGAAGATGGAGTTACAATTGCTAATATTTCATCAATCTTAAAAAATAAAGGTGCAGGAAAACATAAAATTGAATTATTTTGTTCAGATTTTAATACCAGTGGAGGAATTGAAAAATTAGAAATTGTTAAAGTAAGAAAACCAAATGTAACAGTTAAAAAAGAAGCAATAAAAGCCAGTGATAACACTGTAGTATCTTATGGAACATCAAATGGAGATAATGTAAATGGAAGTGTATCTGTAGGAGATAAAATAAATTATAGATTATCTTATACAAATAATAGTGTTAATTCATGCAAAGATATCACTTTTAATGATGAAAATTTAGGTGTGTCTATTTCTAAAGATGGATATTACAAAAATGAAAATAAAATTAAAGTTCCAAACACATTAAAAATAATGAAGGGAACTATAGTTAAAAAGGGTGAGGAGGCTCTTAAATTGCTTGAAAGTCTAGCACCTAATGAAACTGTATATGTTATGGATGAAACTTATTTAACTTCTACAGCCACTGAGGATAATGTTAATTCTGGTTTGGTAAAAAAGTTAATGCTAATTCAACTTATTTCAATGAGGCTGAAATTGGGAAAAAATCAGCAGAGGTTAATATAAATGTTAAGGGTAATGCTAAAGTAGAAATAAAGAAATATATAAAAGAAATAGTAAGGGATAATGAGACTATATTTGAAGAGGATTCAAAAGTAAGCATAGATTATCTCCCAAGAATTTATCCTGGGGATAAAATAATATTTGGTTTTAATATTGAAAATACTTCAAAAATAACAGCTAATAATCTAAACTTATCTGATGTAATAACTAATGATGAAAATGGAACTATTATTGAAAATGGAGACAATATTACATTTAGAACTAATGATAACAAGAACTTTAATGGAAAGAATTTCACTTTACCAGGTGGAACTTCAATGAGTTTTGAAAGTAATGAGTGGACTGTAACAGAAGATAGTAGATATATATTAAATAATAATATTAAAGTATTAGATGATAATTTCAATGTGTTAGATGAAGATAATGTTAGATTTATAGTTTATCCAAGAATATTTGTAGAGATGTGTTGTGATAATGATATAAATAAGAATTTTTATGTAACAGTAAAAGGTAATGATTATTTTAAAACAGGAATGTATCTTAAAGATGGAGATAAAGTAGAAATAGATAATTTAAAATTTAATGTGGAATACAAAGTATCAGAAACAATTCCAATGAGTTTTAAGTTATCTGGGATTGATATAAATGGAGAAAACATGGTTAAGAATAATCTATCTTTTAATCTTATGGATATTAAGAACAATTCTACAATTAAACTTTATAATGAAAAAAATCATTCAAAGCAATTTAGAGATGATGATGAAGTAACAAACAATTTAAAATTTTATAATTAAAGGAGGTAAGATTAATGAAGTTTGATTGTAATATGAAAAGAAAAGGGAAAATAATTGCTATTATATTATCAATAGTTATTCTTACCTCAGGAACAATGGCATTTTTTATATCAAAAGATACAATAGCAAATTATTTTAAAGTAGGTGATTTAACAATTGATATTGAAGAACCTAATTATGAAGAGCCTGATAACTGGCAGGGAGAGAAGATAATAAAAGATGCAAATGTAAAAAATACTAATACTATGCCTGAGTTAATTAGAGTGGCAATAGAGCCAAGATTTGAAGATGATAATGGACAATTTTACAGTGGAAATGTTAATTTATTAGATTTTGAATTTGTAAACATAACAGAAGATAAAAATGTACAAGATATGTGGATTGATGGGGAAGATGGCTATTATTATTATACAAGTGTTCTAGAAGAAGGGGAAAATACATCAAATATAATTAATAGTGTTAAATTTAACGTTTTAGATAAAGAAAGAGAAATGTACAATGAAAAAACTTTGAAAGCTGTTGTAAGAGCTGAAGCTGTGTTTTCAAATTCAAAGGGTTGGAAAACTGAATGGAACGTTGAAAATGATAAAGTAAGTGAAATGTTAGAAAAATTATCATCAAATTAAGAAAAATAAGACTGTTTTTGCAGTCTTATTTTTTTATGATAAGGATATAACTACATTTATATTTGAGATATAGTAAATAGCATTTAGAATAATCAATAATTGACTTAGTGATTATAAAATTATAAAATGAAAATAATTACAATAAAAGAAAAAATTATATCAATGGGAGGGTAATTATGATATTGTATTTTATTTTAGGAATTATGGTTTTATTAATTATTTTTGTAATTGGAGCATATAATTCTTTAATTAAGAAAAAGCTTTCTTGCGAAGAAGCTTTTGCCACAATGGATGTGTATATGAAGAAGAGATTTGATTTAATACCAAATTTAATTGAAACTGTTAAGGGGTATGCTAAACATGAAGCAGAGACTCTTGAAAAGGTAATAAAGTCAAGAAATGGAGGACTACAAGGAATTGATTTAGCACAAGCTTCTAAAGAAGAAAATGAAATAAGCGGAGCTCTTAGACAAATATTTGCCCTTGCTGAAAGTTATCCAGATCTTAAAGCTAACACAAATTTTATGGATTTAATGGAATCATTAAAAGGCATTGAAGGTGAAATAGCACAATCACGGAAATACTACAATGCAGTGGTAAAGGAATATAACCAACAAATACAAGTTGTTCCTAGCAATATAATTGCAAGTATGTTTTCATTTAAAGAAAAAGAAATGTTTATAGTTTCAGATGAAATAGAAAGGAAAAATGTTAAAGTATCATTTTAAGGTGAGAAAATGAAGAAAAGTATTAAAATAATTTTAAGTTTTATAATGATATTATTTGTAATTTCTCCAATAAAGACAAATGCAAAAGATGATTCTTTTTATATTAAGGACTATGAAATTGAAGCTATTGTCCATGAAAATGCAACAGTATCAATAACAGAAAAAATAACAGCTGATTTTAATGAATATAAACATGGAATATTTAGAGATATACCCATTAGAGTAAGAATTAATAAAGAAGTTAATGGTGAAAGTAAGGAGTATTTATATGCCAATCCTATTAGTAACATTAATGTTGAAGGGGCACCTTTTTCATTAACAACTGAAGATGATATGTGTCGTATTACTATAGGTGATGAGGACAAGACTGTTATAGGAGAACAGAAATACATTATTAGCTATTTATTGGACTTAGGAGATGACAGAATTGATTCTTACGATGAATTCTATTTTAATCTAATTGGAACAGAATGGGATACAAATATAAATAACGTTAATTTTACAATAAAATTTGATAAAGATACAGATTTATCAAAGATAAAAATGTATTCAGGAACTTATGGATCAGCTAATGAAAGTAATGTTTCTTTTTATACTTATAATAATACAGTAACTGGATATGTTAAAAATCCATTAGGACCTAAAGAGGGAGTAACAATATATACAAAATTGCCACAGGGATATTATGTGGGAGCTAGAACAAAAAGTTCAAGGCCTTATAAAACAATGGCAGTTATAGCGAGTATATCATGTATTGCTTTATTTTTTCTTGGAATAAAAAGAATAGGGAATCCTAAAAATAAAGTGGTAGAAACCATTGAGTTTTATCCACCAGAAGGGTTAAGTAGTGCAGATGTTGGATATATAATTGATGGAGTTGCTAATGATAAAGATATGATATCACTGATTATTTGGTTTGCTCATAAAGGATACTTACTAATAGAAGAAAAAGAGAAAGATATATATCTTCATAAAAATAAATCTTTACCAGAGGGGGAACATAGTTATTTAAAAACAATATATAATGGGCTATTTTCTAAAGGTGAAATAACAAAGTTATCTGGATTAAAAGAAAATTTTTTTACTAATATTCAAGATGGAAAAAAACAAATAAAAAACTATTATAAAACAGAAAAAAAATTGTATAACAATAGAAAGTTTTCAGCAGAAAATATACTAAGTGGAATTTATTTAATTGCAATTATTTTAGCTGGATATTTTAGCGCGCCTATTCTTTCAGGAGTAGTGTATTTTATTCTGCCTTTTATTGCAATTGGGGGGTCTTTTATTGGATTCGCTGCAATAATAAGAAGTTGGTTTAAAAGTTCAAAATTTAATAGTATAAAAGGATTAATTGTCAGATTGGTAATTATTTTTATTGTCCTGTTAGTAACAGGTGGCATGGCAACACTTTATTCAATATATTCATCATTTTATCCCTTGTTATTAATAACTGAAATGGTTGCAATTTTATCCTATGGATTTTGCAATGATCCAACAGAATATAAGGTATCAATAACAGGAAAATTATTGGGACTAAAAAAGTTTATCCAAAAAGCAGAATTAGAGCAAATAAACAAATTAGTAGAGGAAAATCCTTTATATTATTTTGATGTTCTTCCATATGCTTATGTATTTGGATTAACGGATAAATGGATTAAGAAATTTGAAACTATTGCTTGTCAACCTCCAGATTGGTACTATTCTGATAGTACATTTAATTACATTATTTTTTCTCATGCATTAACAGGAGAAATGGATAAAGGTTTATCTAATGCCAAAACAGATTATAACAATACCCATGCGTCTAGTAGTGACGGCGGAGGATTCTCTGGCGGTGGAAGTGGTGGAGGCGGCGGTGGAAGCTGGTAAAGCCTAAAAATAAAAGCTATTGCAATAAAATTGCAATAGCTTTTATTTAGAAAGTAAATAACCTACCTTAAAGGTAGGTTTATATACTAGGCAACAGTCTTTAACTTTGCAGCTAATCTTGATTTCTTTCTAGCAGCCATATTTTTGTGAACTACTCCCTTTTGAGCAGCCATATCTAAAGCTTTAGAAACATTTACGAATAAATTCTTAGCTTCTTCAGCATTATTCGCAACTATAGCAGCTTCAAACTTTTTTATAGTAGTCTTTAAAGCTGATTTTACCATTCTATTTTGAGAAGTTTTAGTTTGTGTAACTAAGATTCTCTTTTTTGCTGATTTAATATTTGCCATTCTAAATTCACCCCCTTGAGATTTAATAGGGTTTATGCAGCTCTTTTAATTATCTGCATAATAAGTCATATTTAACACACCATATTATATCATTCAAATATTAATCATTCAAGTATTAAATTTTTCTTATGAGAGAAAATATAAGTATTAATGAATTAGGATGGTGTATATATGGAAAACATTAGAACAGACTTGGCAGTAGAAGCAAGGCAGATTTATAAAGATTATCATAAAAAGGATGTAGATGGAGTTAAAGTTGAGGAAATTTTTGAAAATGATACCAAAATTACTAAAGTAGATATAATAGATGAAGAAGGCTCTAAAAAAATGGGTAAGCCTAAAGGAACATATATTACAATAGACATTCCAGAATTCACTATATATGATGGGGATTTAATGGATAAAGTTTCAAAGATATTTGGCAAAGTACTAAAAGAGTTAATAAACATAAATGAAGAAGACACTGTATTAGTTGTTGGTCTTGGAAATAAAAAAGTAACTCCAGATGCTTTAGGACCAAAGGTAATTGAAAATATAATGGTAACACGTCACTTAAAAACTGTTATGCCAGAAACAGTTGATGAAGAAATTGTTTCTGTAGGAGCTATTTCGCCTGGAGTGTTGGGGATTACAGGGATAGAAACAGGGGAAATAATAAAATCCTTAGTAGAAAGTATAAAGCCAAGTTTAGTTGTTTGTATAGATGCATTAGCAGCTAGAAAAACAGAAAGGGTAAACAGAACTATTCAAATAAGTGATACTGGAATTTCACCAGGAGCAGGAGTTGGAAATCACAGAATGAAAATTAATAAAGAAACTTTAGGAACAAAGGTAGTTGCTATAGGAGTTCCTACTGTTGTTCATGCATCTACTATTGCAAATGATACCATTGATTTAGTAATTGATGAATTAATTAAAGAATCAAAAGAAGGAAAAGAATTTTATAATATGTTAAGGGATTTAGACAAAAATGAAAAGCAAGTTTTAATTGATGAAATTTTAAGCCCTAAATTAGGTGATATGGTAGTTACCCCAAAAGATATTGATTTTATGATAGATTCCTTATGTAAAATTATTGCAAATGGTATTAATATAGCAGTACAACCTAATTTGAGTTTAGAAAATATTAATAAGTTTTTAAACTAGTAATAAAGAATATTACCCCTCATATACTTAAATGGAGGCTGTGTTTAAAGTTTTCAAGCTTTTTAAGTTTTGACATTAATATCTATAATTGAAAGAGGGGACGGTAGGTGTGACTTATTTAGGAGCTAAAGGTAATAAAAAAGGTATAAATTTCATGGTGATTGCATTATTAATTATTATAGGTATTTTTTCTTACAGAGTTATAAAGATATTAGATTCTAATAGGGAAAGAGGCGGTTATGCATATGTTCAGTTATTAAATTTTGGAATACCTTGTTTAGAATCAGAAGTTTACAATAGTGAAGATTATGTGGAAAATAACCTGTCAATTAAACAAGTATGCTTAGAAGCAATAGGAGCTTCTAAAATAAATTTTTTAAATATTATTGGTGGGGAAGTGAGTTTCTTCGATTCAGAATATACTTTACCTAGTAATGTAGCCTCAATAAATTTAAGTCCCTTTGAAATTAATGATTCAAGTATAAATAAGGTGGAAGTTGTTGATAATGATTTAAAAAAGGTTTTAGATCAATCAAAGCCAGAAGTATTAATATACCATACTCATACAACAGAAGGTTATGGAGAAGGCAGTCCAGATTCAGATAATGAAGATTTAAATGTTGTAGGTGTGGGAAATGAAATAACAAAAGAGCTTGAAAATAATTATGGAATAAGTGTAATACATGATAAAACTAACCATAGTGTTTCATATGTTGGTTGTTATCAAAGGTCAAATGAAACAGTATCATCATATTTGAAGAAATATGGAGATTTTAAATTAGTTATAGACCTTCATAGAGATGCAGTGGACAATAAAGCATCTGTAACAACAAAAATCAATAATGAAAATGTAGCAAGAATAATGATGGTTACAGCTAAAAATAGTAGTAGATATAATAAAAATAAAGAAACTACAGAGTATATATTTAATAAAATGGAAGAATTATATCCTGGATTTACAAGAACTATATACACCTATAATCACGGCTTATTGGCATTTAATCAAGGATTAAGTGATGGCAGTATATTAATTGAATGTGGTTCAAATGCAAATACTCCTGATGAGGCTAAAAATTCAGCAAAGTACATTGCAAGGGCAATAGCAGAGTATATTAATAGAAAGTGAATACAATTCATAAAAAATGAGCATCCTTATAATAAAAATGTTATTTAGGGGTGCTTTTATGTATAAGAGGAAAATGTTTATTTCTTTTATATTACTGTTAGTTGTTTTGTTAACTATAATAGGTATAGTTAAAATTAATATAATTAATTCACAATTTTTATCACCAATAACAGTATTTAATGATGGAAATACTTTAGAAGAAAATGAATTAAGTAAGGAGTATAATGAATTTATAAAAGATGAATCTTTTATAAAAATATATAAAGAGGATTCAGGAGAATATTTAGTTAAAGTAGGTAATAATGATTTTAAAATTTCAACTGAATCAAGTATAATAAAAGGGATAAAAAATATTTTTAATAAAATACAAGAGTTTATTGCAAGGTTATGATATAATGTAAATTATTTTATGTTCGGGGGTTGATACCAATATATGAGTGATAATAGAAAACAATACATAAGAAATTTTTCAATAGTAGCCCATATTGACCATGGTAAGTCTACATTAGCTGATAGGTTGTTAGAAGCAACAGGTACTCTTACTCAAAGAGAAATGGAGTCTCAGGTTTTAGATAATATGGAAATTGAAAGAGAAAGAGGAATTACAATAAAATCTCAAGCAGCGAGACTTGTTTATAAAAGAAATGATGGTCATGAATACATTTTGAATCTTATTGATACTCCAGGTCATGTAGATTTTACTTACGAAGTATCAAGAAGTTTAGCAGCATGTGAAGGAGCATTACTTGTAGTTGATGCAACACAAGGTATTCAAGCACAAACATTAGCTAATTGTTATCTAGCCTTAGATAATGACTTAGAAATAGCTCCTGTTATTAATAAAATTGATTTACCTTCTCAAAGAGCAGAAGAGGTAAAAAAGGAAATTGAAGATGTAATTGGAATAGAAGCAGAATCAGCACCAATGATATCTGCAAAAACAGGATTAAATATTAATGAAGTATTAGAAGAAATAGTTGAAAGGCTACCACCTCCAGAAGGAGATGAAGAGGCACCATTAAAAGCCTTAATATTTGATTCATATTATGATAGCTATAAAGGTGTAGTATGTTATGTAAGAATAAAAGATGGAACTGTAAAACCAGGTAGTAAAATAAAATTAATGGCAACTAACAAAACCTATGAAGTAGTAGAAGTTGGAGTATTTACTCCAAAACTTATGCCGATTAATGAACTTAAGGCAGGAGATGTTGGATATATTGCAGGTTCTATTAAAAATGTTAGAGATGCAAGAGTTGGTGATACTATAACTGATGCATTAAATCCAACAAAAGAACCATTACCAGGATATAAGCCAGCTATTCCTATGGTATACTCAGGAATATATCCAGTAGATGGAGCAAAATATGATGAATTAAAAGAAGCACTTGAAAAGTTACAAATTAATGATGCAGCATTAATGTTTGAGCCTGAAACATCTGTAGCTCTTGGATTTGGATTTAGATGTGGTTTTCTTGGTTTATTACATATGGAAATAATTCAAGAAAGAATAGAAAGAGAATTTAATTTAGATATTATAACTACAGCACCATCTGTAATATATAAGGTTACTAAAACTGATGGTGAAAAATTTGACATAACAAATCCTACGAATCTTCCAAAAACAACAGAAATTGCATATATGGAAGAACCTATTGTGAAAGTTGCAATAATAACACCAACAGATTATGTAGGTGCTGTAATGGAACTTTGTCAAGAGAGAAGAGGAGTATATATTAATATGGAATATATTGAGCAAACTAGAGCAGTAGTTAATTATGATATTCCATTAAATGAAATTATATTTGATTTCTTTGATACTTTAAAATCAAGAACAAGAGGGTATGCATCATTAGATTATGAGTATAAAGGATATACAAAAACTGAACTAGTTAAATTGGATATATTGTTAAATGGTGATGTAGTGGATGCTTTATCAATGATAGTTCCAAGTGAAAAGGCATATCATAAAGGTAGGGCAATTGCAGAAAAATTAAAAGAAATTATTCCAAGACAAATGTTTGAAGTACCAATTCAAGCAGCTGTAGGAGCTAAGATAATAGCAAGAGAGACTGTTAAAGCAATGAGAAAAGATGTTCTTGCAAAATGCTATGGAGGGGATATTTCAAGAAAGAAGAAACTTCTTGAAAAGCAAAAAGAAGGTAAAAAAAGAATGCGTCAAGTAGGATCAGTTGAAGTACCTCAAGAAGCATTTATGGCAGTTCTTAAAGTAAACTAAAAAATAGGCTGATGTGTAATAGAAAAACTACTACACACAGCTTATTTTTAATGTAGAGGAGGAAAAATGAAAGAAATTTCTTTATATATACATATTCCGTTTTGTAAAAATAAATGTTTTTATTGTGATTTTACATCATTTTCATCTATGGAAAAATATATGCCAGCATATATAGAAGCTTTAGAAAAGGAAATTAAATTAAGATGTAGTAGTTATAAAGTACGAAGTCTATTTATTGGAGGAGGGACTCCTTCTTATTTAAATGTAGATGAATTAAAAAAATTAATGGAAATAGTGAACAATTTGAGATATGTTGAAAATGCAGAAAAAACAATGGAGTGTAATCCAGGAACACTAAATGAGGAAAAAATATCTATTATAAAAAAGGGTGGTATTAATAGATTAAGTTTTGGGTTACAAAGTACACAGGATAGGTTATTAAAAAAAATTGGCAGAATACATAATTATAATGACTTTATACATAATTATTTTTTAGCAAGAAGTTATGGATTTAACAATATAAATGTAGATATTATGTTTGGTCTTCCTACTCAAACAATTAAGGAGTGGGAAGAAAGTTTAAATAAAATTATTGAAATTAAACCTGAACATATATCTGCTTACAGTCTAATTGTTGAAGAAAATACACCTTTTTATACTTTATATAATGAAAACAAACTTCAGCTTCCATCTGAAAATGAGGAAAGAGAAATGTATCATTTAGGAGTTAAAATTTTAGAAAACAATGGATATAATCAATATGAAATTTCTAATTTTGCTCAAAAAAATAAAGAGTGTTTTCATAATAAAATATATTGGCAATGTGAAGAATATATTGGTGTAGGCTTAGCTGCAAGTTCATACATAAATAATACTAGAATAAAAAATGTATCAAAAATAGAAGAATATATTAAAAAAATAAACGAAAATACATGTATTTCAATTATAGAAAATGTTAATACTAAAGAAGATAATATAGAAGAATTTATGTTTATGGGATTAAGAATGATTAAAGGTGTAAAAGAAACTGATTTTATGAAACGATTTGGAGTAAGTATAGATTCTATATATAAAGACGTAATTAATAAAAATATAGCAATTGGATTATTAGAAAGAAATAATGGAAGAATATATTTAACAAAGAAGGGTATAGAATTATCAAATACTGTAATGAGTGATATGATATTATAAAATGTAGAAAAACAAAGATATTATCAGAAAAATAAAGATAAGTTAATATAATAAGAATATATTGGTATTATTGTGGAAAATAAATATTGACAAATATTTAAAGAAAGAATATATTAAAAGCATAGTCATTAGCACTCGATGTTAGTGAGTGCTAACAAAACGAGGTGATGTTTATGACTATTGATAAAAGAAAAATATTAATTCTTGAAGCAATAATAAATGATTATATCAATAGTGGTGAACCGGTAGGTTCAAGAACAATTGCTAAGAAGTATGATTTAGGTGTTGGATCTGCAACAATAAGGAATGAAATGTCTGATTTAGAGGATATGGGTTATTTAGAGCAGCCACATACTTCATCAGGAAGGATACCTTCTAGCAAAGGTTATAGATTATATGTAGATAATTTGATGAAGCAATCAAAATTATCAAAAGAAGAAGAACTTCAAATAAAAGAATATATTATTAACTCAGCAATGGGGGAAGTAGATAAAATTGTAAAACAAGCAAGTTCATTGTTATCTCAATTAACTAATTTAACTTGTGTCGTCCAAACACCCTCTGTTAATAAAAGTTACATAAAATCAATTCAAATATTAAAAATTGATGAGTTGAATTTAGTATCAGTGATTGTTACAGATAATGGAGTGATAAAAAATCATCGAATTAGAGTTGTTAAAATGCCTACATTAAAAGAATTACAAACAATAAATCTTTTAATTAATAATAGATTAGTTGGATTAACTATTGAACAAATAAATCTTGAAGTTATTAATAATTTAAAAAGAGATTTTGGTAGTTATGATGATTTATTTAATGCTATTGTTCCTGCATTATATGAAACATTAAAAGAAGAAAACAAGTCAGAGATATTTATGGAAGGAACAACCAATATATTTAATTATCCTGAATATAACGAAATTAATAATGCAAAAGAAATTTTAAATTTACTTTATAATAAGGATTGCTTAATTGAATTAATTGCTCCAGAAGGTGATATTACTATAAAAATTGGAGATGAGATATATATCCCTGAAGCTCAAAATTGCAGCGTAATTTCTGCTGAATATTCTTTAGGTGGTAAATCAGTTGGAAATATTGGATTAATAGGTCCAAGAAGAATAAATTATTCAAGAGTAATAGCAATTATGGCTGAAGTAATTAAAGAATTAAATGAGGCCTTAAAAAATCAAGGATTATAGTTAATAAAAAGAGAAGAGGTGTTGTTTAAAAATGGAAGACAATAAAGAAGTTAAAGACACATTAGAAGAAGTTATAGAAGATGGTGATAAATTAGAAGAAACTGAAAATAATACTGAAGAGGTCCTAGAGGAAACGCAAGAAGCAGAAGAAATTAAAGTAGAGGACGAAGTAGATATGCTTAGAAAAAGTAAAGATGAAATAAAAAAGTTAAATAATGAATTAGAAGCTTTAAAAGAAAGACTACTAAGAGTAACTGCTGAGTATGATAATTTTAGAAAAAGAACTGCAAAAGAAAAAGAAGGAATATACACAGATGCTTGTTATGACATACTAAAAGAAATTTTACCAGTAGCAGATAATTTAGAAAGAGCTGCACAAGCTGAAGGAAATTTTGAAGATCTTAAAAAAGGAATTGATATGACTATTAAAGGTCTAAATCAAACCTTTGAAAAATTAGGAGTAGAAGAAATTGATGCTTCAAAAGAATTTGATCCAAATATGCATCAAGCTGTAATGCATATAGAAGATGATAATTTAGATAAAAATCAAATTGTTGAAGTCTTTATGAAAGGCTATAAAAGAGGCGATAAAGTTATTAGACATTCTGTAGTAAAAGTAGCTAATTAATAAAATTAAAAAATATAATGATTTTTGAGTATAAATTTAGGAGGAATATATTATGGGTAAAATAATAGGAATTGATTTAGGAACAACAAATTCATGTGTAGCTGTTATGGAAGGTGGAGAACCAGTTGTAATAGCAAATTCAGAAGGAGCTAGAACTACACCATCAGTAGTATCTTTCCAAGCAAATGGAGAAAGACTAGTTGGTCAAGTGGCAAAAAGACAAGCAATTACTAATCCGGATAAAACAATTATCTCTATAAAAAGAGAAATGGGTACAAATCATAAAACAAAAATTGATGATAAGGAATATTCACCACAAGAAATCTCAGCAATGATTCTTCAAAAAATTAAAGCTGATGCAGAAAGTTATTTAGGTGAAACAGTATCACAAGCTGTAATTACAGTTCCAGCATACTTTAATGATGCTCAAAGACAAGCAACTAAGGATGCAGGTAAAATTGCAGGACTTGAAGTATTAAGAATAATTAACGAACCTACAGCAGCTTCTCTTGCTTATGGTTTAGATAAAACAGATAAAAGTGAAAAGATTCTAGTATATGATTTAGGTGGTGGTACTTTTGATGTATCTATACTTGAATTAGGTGATGGAGTTTTTGAAGTTCTTTCAACAAATGGTGATACTAAATTAGGTGGAGATGACTTTGACCAAAAGGTAATGGATTATATTGCAGAAACATTTAAAGCTGAAAATGGTATTGATTTAAGAAATGACAAAATGGCTCTTCAAAGACTAAAAGAAGCAGCAGAAAAGGCTAAGATAGAATTATCAGCATCTACACAAACTAATATTAATTTACCATTTATTACTGCAGATGCAACAGGTCCTAAACATATTGATTTAAACTTAACTAGAGCTAAATTTAATGAATTAACTCATGACTTAGTACAAAGATCAATTGATCCAATAAATAAAGCATTACAAGATGCAGGACTTTCAATTGGAGAAATCGACAAGGTTATTTTAGTTGGTGGTTCAACAAGAATACCAGCTGTTCAAGAAGCAGTTAAAAACTTTACTGGAAAAGAACCTTCAAAAGGAGTTAACCCAGATGAGTGTGTTGCTGTTGGGGCAGCTATTCAAGCAGGTGTTTTAACTGGTGAAGTTAAAGACGTATTATTACTTGATGTTACACCATTAACATTAGGAATTGAAACTTTAGGTGGAGTTGCTACTCCATTAATTGAAAGAAATACTACTATTCCAGCTAAGAAGAGTCAGGTATTCTCTACTGCAGCTGATGGTCAAACTTCAGTTGAAATTCACGTAGTTCAAGGTGAAAGACAAATGGCTGCAGACAATAAGACATTAGGAAGATTTACATTATCAGGAATTGCACCAGCGCCAAGAGGAATTCCACAAATTGAAGTAACATTTGATATAGATGCAAATGGTATAGTAAAAGTATCAGCAGTAGATAAAGGAACAGGTAAGGAAGCTAATATTACTATAACAGCATCAACAAATCTTTCTGATGATGAAGTTGATAAGGCTGTTAAAGAAGCTGAAAAGTATGCTGAAGAAGACAAGAAGAGAAAAGAATCAATTGAAGTACACAATAATGCTGAACAAGTAATCTATCAAACTGAAAAAACTTTAGGAGAACTTGGCGATAAAGTATCAGCTGATGACAAAGCTAAAGTTGAAGCTAAGTTAGAAGAAGTTAAAAAGGTAAAAGATGGTGATGATTTAGAAGCAATTAAGAAAGCAGTAGAAGAATTAACACAAGAATTTTACGCTATATCATCTAAGATTTATCAACAAGCAGGAGGAGCACCAGGAGCAGAAGGATTTGATCCAAATAACATGGGAGCTAATGCAGGAGCACAACAAGAACCTAAAGATGACAATGTAGTTGATGCAGATTTTAAGGTTGATGAAGATAAGTAGTTGTAATTGTTTAAGAAACAGTATACAATTTTAAAGGGAAGGCAGAAGTCGTCTTCCCTTTAATAGGTTAATATAGTCAAACTAGGTGGTGAAAAAAGTGGCAAATAAAGATTATTATGAAGTCCTTGGTCTGCAAAAAGGAGCAAGTGATGATGAAATAAAAAAGGCATTTAGAAAATTAGCTATAAAATACCATCCAGATAAAAATAAAGGAAATCCGGAGGCAGAGGCAAAGTTTAAGGAAATCAACGAAGCTTATCAAGTCTTATCAGACCCTCAAAAGAAAGCAAATTATGATCAATTTGGTAATGCAGATTTTAGTGGTGGCGGATTTGATGGAAGCGGTTTTGGTGGCTTCGATTTTTCTGGAATGGGTGGTTTTGGTGACATTTTCGACACTATCTTTGGTGGTGGCGGAGGTTCATCAAGAAGAAGAAATGGACCAGTTCAAGGTGATGATTTAGAATATCAATTAAATTTAACTTTTGAAGAAGCAGTATTTGGTGTTGAAAAAGAAATTTCCATTACAAGAAATGAACAATGTGAAAGTTGTCATGGAAGCGGTGCTGAAGCAGGTACAAGTGCAAAGACTTGTCCACAATGCGGTGGTTCCGGTCAAGTTAGAGTACAGAGACAAACTCAATTAGGAAATTTTGTGAGTACAACTACATGTAATAAATGTGGAGGTTCAGGTAAAATTATTGAAAAGCCATGTCATACATGTAATGGAAAAGGTAGCGTAAGAAAAAATAGAAAAATAACAGTTAAGATTCCAGCAGGTGTAGATACTGGAAATGTGTTACCATTAAGAGGACAAGGAGAGCACGGTAAGAATGGAGGGCCTCCAGGTGATTTATATATTAGAATTAGAGTGGCACCTTCTAAAAAGTTTAAAAGAAAAGGTAATGATATATATATAGATATGCATATTTCTATGGCAAAAGCTGCATTAGGAACTGAAATAAAGGTTGCTACTGTAGATGGGGATGTTAAATATGATGTACCAGCTGGTACTCAATCAGAAACATTATTTAGATTAAAGGGAAAAGGTGTTCCAAGAGTTAATTCTAATGGAAGAGGAGATCAATATGTAAAAATAATAGTTGATATTCCTAAGAATTTAAATGATAAACAAAAAGAAGCATTACATGCATTTATGGTTGCTTCAGGAGAAGAAGTAGAAGGTAGTTCAAAACATAAAAAAGGTTTTGGAATTTTTAAATAGAGATTACCATTTATTATTTTGAATATTTTAAATAATATGAAAATAATAAATGGTTTTTTTAACGTATAAGAGATTATAAATAAATAGCAAAATTCAAATACTAATTTAGAGGTGACAAAATGGATAGATTAAAAGAAATACTTAAGTCTGAAATTAAAGGTTTTAGAGAACAGGGATATAAGTTCTTAAATGGAGAATTAACTGTTCCAGAATTCAAAAAAATATCTGGAGGAATGGGAGTTTATGCTCATAGAGGTGGAAAAGAATTTATGGTAAGACTTAGAATTCCTTCAGGGATTACCAATATAAATGAATTAAACCTGATTTGTAATTTGGAGAAGAGGAATGATTTGGATTTTGTTCATTTAACAACAAGGCAAGCAATACAACTTCATGGACTTTCAATTGATAATGTATGTGATTTGATGGAAGAGTGTTTAGATTATAATATTTTCACTAGAGGTGCTGGAGGGAATTTTCCTAGAAATGTGGCTATTGATCCTTTAGCAGGAACAATTAAAGGAGAGGCCTTTGATGTATCGCCATATGCTTTGATTGTAGGAAATTATTTTCTTAAAGAAATTTATAATTATAAGTTACCTAGAAAGTTAAAGGTTTCTTTTTCTTCTACTTCCAAGGATGAAGCTCACTGTGAAGTTCAAGATTTAGGATTTATTCCTAAAATAAAGGATGATAAAAAATATTTTAAGGTATATGTAGCTGGAGGACTTGGAAACAATCCTAGAAAAGCAATTGTCTTAAAAGAATTAATAGAAGCTAAGGATGTTTTATATTATGTTGAAGGACTTACAAAATTATTTATGGAAGAAGGGGATTATGAAAATAAAAATAAAGCGAGACTTAGATATATACCAATTAGAATTGGGGAAGAAGAGTTTGTAAAGAAATTTCAAGAATATGTTGATAATGAAAAGAAAAATAATGATTTAACAATTAATATAGTAGAAAATGAAACTAAAAAAGAAAGAATTAAAACTAATGTTACTAATAAAAGATTAATAGAACAAAAGCAAGAAGGATTATATTCAGTTTATATACATCCAATTGGTGGTCAATTAAAAATAAATGATATGGAAAATCTATTAAAGTTAATAGAAGAATATGAGGATATTGATATTAGATTATCTATGGATGAAGGAATGTATATAAGAAATCTAAATGGTGAAGAAGCAGAAAAAGTATTAGAGTTTACAAATAGTTTTAGTGGTAGCACAGACTTTGAATATAGTGTTTCTTGTATTGGGGTTCCAATATGTCAAGTTGGCATAGGTAATAGTCAAGGGTTATTACAAGATATTTTTGATTATTTTAATGAAAAACAATATATATCTTATAGATTACCAAAGATTCATATATCGGGATGTACAAATTCTTGTGGAGTACATGAAATTTCTCCTATTGGTTTTTTTGGAAAGAAAAAAAGAATCAATGATAAAGTAGAAGATGTGTTTACATTAGTAATTGGAGGAAAGTTACAAGAAGATGATACAAGATTAGGTGAAAATAAAGGAGATATGCTTAAATGCAATATTCCGGCCTTTTTATATGATGTTTCATTACAATTAGATGAAGAGAATATGTTGTTTGAAGATTATATTATAAATGGGAATATAGACAAAATAATAAATAAATATCTAGTGTAGTAATTGTTTTCAATTTATTAATCATTTATACATTCAAATGACACAAATTACTAATATAATAATATTGTAAGATAGTTATTTAATATTTTACCCCTCATAAAATAGGCGTCTTGTTAAGAAGACAGTCAAATACACTAAATCTGTACCCCCTACAGATTTAGTGTATTTTTTATTTTAGGAAATTATCAATCACATTTAATTATTGACATAAATTTATATATAAGTGTAAAATAATATATTAGTCAAAGAATAAATGAAAGGATTGATTGGATTTGGAAGGAACTTGGATTGAGGTTAGAGTAATAACAAAAAGTGAGGCCTTAGAACCAATTTCAGGTATATTTTATAGCCTAGATTGTAAAGGGGTGGCTATAGAGGATCCAGAAGATATTACAGGAAGAGATCAGGGACCATTAACTTGGGACTTTGCAGATATAAATGTTTTAGAACATAAGGGAAAAGTTGCTGTGGTAAAAGGATATTTTTCAGAAGAAGACAACATTCCTTCAATTTTATCATATATAGAAGAAAAGCTAAATGAAATTAAAAAGCTTGGTATAGATGTAGGTGAAGGAAGAATAGAACATGAAGAAATGCACGAGGAAGATTGGGCAAATAATTGGAAAAAGTATTATAAGCCAACCTTAATTGGTGAAAAAATAGTAATAAAACCTATATGGGAAGAGTACAAAGGGGAAGATAATCAATTAATTGTTGAACTTGATCCAGGGATGGCCTTTGGTACTGGCGAACATGAAACAACAAGAATGTGTATAAAGGCTCTTGAAAAGTATATTAAAAAAGATAGTACAGTTTTTGATGTAGGTTGCGGTTCTGGAATACTTGCAATAGTTGCTGCAAAGTTAGGGGCTAAGAGTGTTGTAGGTGTAGATTTAGATCCAGTAGCTGTTGAATCAGCAAAAGAAAATATATCATATAATAATGTAAATAATATAGAAATATTACATGGAAATTTATTAGATGTAGTAGATGGTAAGGCAGATATAGTTGTTGCTAATATAATTGCAGAAGTAATTTGTATACTTACAGAAGATGTAAGTAAAGCAATTAATAAAGGTGGATACTTCATTACTTCTGGAATCATTCATGATAGAGTTAAAATGGTAGAAGATAAGCTGATAGAATGCGGATTTGAAGTTGTTAACATAGAAAAAGATGGTGAATGGAATTGTATTATAGCTAAGTTGAAATAGTTAAGGAGAGGGAAGAATGCACAAATTTTTTACCCATGCAAATAATATGAATGAGCATGAAGGGAAAATTTTAGGTGAAGATGTAAAACATATATATAAAGTTTTAAGATTAAATGAGTTAGATAAAATTATTATTAACAATTGTCTTGGACAGGAATATTTATGTGAAATTTCGTCTATTACAAAGGAAGAAGTAAACTTTAAAATAATTGAAAAGTTAGAAAATAATAATGAAAGCCCTGTTCAAATATATTTATTTCAAGGATTACCTAAAGCTCAAAAAATGGATTTTATTGTTCAAAAGGGAACAGAGCTTGGTATACTTAAATTCATTCCAGTAGTTACTAGTAGAGTTGATGTTAAGTTAAAAGGTGAATTTAAAAAAATAGATAGATTAAATAGAATTGCATTAGAAGCTGCAAAACAAAGCAAAAGAACAATTATTCCAGAGGTGACAAATCCTATAGCTTTTGAGGAAATCTTAGAACAGGTAAAACTAATGGATTTATTTATAGTACCCTATGAAAATAAAATAAATTATGGGATAAAAACTTTAGTTAATGAACTTAAAGAAAGAAAAGCTATAGATAGTATTAAGAAAATTGGAATTCTTATAGGACCAGAAGGGGGCTTTGAAGAAAAGGAAATATTGGATTTAGAAAATATGGGGGCCTATATAGTTACTTTAGGAAAAAGAATTTTAAGAACTGAAACGGCAGGATTTACAGCTACTTCTTTAATTCAATATGAGTTAGGTGATTTAGGAGGAAATATTTAATGAAGGTGGCATTTTACACATTAGGATGCAGAGTTAATCAATATGAGTCAGAAGCTATGGCAGAAAAGTTTATTAGAGAAGGATATGAAGTAGTGGATTTTTCAGAAAAAGCTGATGCTTATGTTATAAATACTTGTACAGTTACAAAAATGAGTGATAGAAAATCAAGGCAAATTATAAGTCGAGCTAGAAGGTTAAACTCAGAAAGTGTTATTGCAGTAGTAGGATGTTATTCTCAAATAGCACCTAAGGAAGTACAAAAAATAGATGGTGTGGATGTAATTCTTGGAACAAGAAATAAAGGTGATGTTGTTTATTATGTTAATAAAGCAAGAAACGAGAAAAAGCCACAGTTTCATGTTGATACAGTATTAAAAAATAAAGTGTTTGAAGATTTAAATATTGAAGAATATCAAGATAAAACAAGGGCATTTTTAAAAATACAAGATGGTTGCAATAGATTTTGTACATATTGTATAATACCATATTCGAGAGGATCAGTATGTTCAAAAGACCCTAATAAAATAATTGAAGAAATCAAGAAACTAGCTAAGCATGGGTTTAAAGAAATAATATTATCAGGAATACATACAGCTTCTTATGGATTAGATTTAGAAGAAAACATAACTTTAGTAGATCTTTTAGAAGAAATAGAAAAGTTAGATGGTATTGAGAGAATTAGGATAGGTTCAATTGAACCAGCCTTTTTCACACCAGAAGTAGTAGAAAGAATAAAAGTTATGAAAAAGTTGTGTCCTCACTTTCATTTATCCTTACAAAGTGGATGTAACAGTACATTAAAAAGAATGAATAGAAGGTATACAAGTGAAGAATATGAAGAAATAGTTAATGTATTAAGAGAAAATATTAATGATGTATCTATTTCAACGGATGTAATTGTTGGATTCCCTGGGGAAACTGAGGATGAATTTAACGAAACTTATGAATTTCTAAAAAGGATTAAGCTAACCAAAACTCATGTATTTAAATATAGTAGAAGAGAAGGTACTAAAGCTTATTCAATGGAAAATCAAGTTGATGGAAATATAAAAGAACAAAGAAGTAAAATCTTAATAGAATTAAATGAAATTAATGAAAAAGAATTTATAGAAAAGTATTTAGGAAAAGAAGTTCATGTTTTAATAGAACAAAAAGTTAAAAATCAAGATAATGTGTATGAAGGATATACTAAGAATTATATAAAGGTAAAAATAAAGAGTTGTACTCAATTGGAAAAAGGTGCTATAATACCTTGTATAATAACAAATTGTAATTCTGTTGAAGCCATAGGAAAAGTAAAATAGGAATTATAAAATGTAGCAATTTAGGAGGAATATATGGAAGATTGTATTTTTTGTAAAATAATTAAAGGAGAAATTCCAAGTAAAAAATTATATGAAGATGAAAATGTTCTTGCATTTTATGATATAAATCCTGAAACGCCTATTCATTTTTTAGTTATTCCAAAAAAGCATATAGAAAATGTTAATGAAATAACAGAAGGTAATTCAGATGTTATTGGGAAAATATTTGTTGTTATAAATAAGTTAACTAAGGAATTAGGCATAGACCAAACTGGATTTAGAGTTATTAGTAATACAGGTGAAGATGCAGGTCAAACAGTAAAGCATTTACATTTTCATGTTCTTGGAAAGAAAAGGTTAGGAGTAAAGTTAACTTAATAATATTGACATTAAATAATAAATTAATGTATAATAAAAAGTGTGTTATTAAGCCCGTAGCTGAGTTAATTTACAATTTTAGCTAGCGGAGGGAGGGATAATTAAATGTCAGAAATTAAAGTTGGAGAAAACGAAACTCTTGAAAATGCGTTAAGAAGATTTAAAAAGAAGTGTGCAAGAGCTGGAGTTCTTTCAGAAGTAAGAAAGAGAGAACACTATGAAAAGCCAAGCGTTAAGAAAAAGAAAAAATCAGAAGCTGCTAGAAAGAGAAAGTTCAAATAGAACTATTTCTTTTTGAAAGAAGGTATTAATAATTATGCCAACAATAAAAGAAAAACTTCAAGAAGATTGGAAAAATTCTTTAAAAGCTAAGGATAAATTTAAAGCTAATGTTATTAGCACTGCAAAGTCTGCTATTTTATTAGTTGAGAAAACTGATAATATTCAATTAGATGATGCAAAAGTTGTTGAAATTTTAGCTAAAGAAGTTAAGCAAAGACGAGAAGCTATGCTTGAATTCGAAAAGGGAAAAAGGCAAGATTTAGTTGACCAGTGTAAAGCTGAAATTGATATTTTGCTAGAGTACCTTCCTCAGCAGTTAAGTAATGATGAAATAAAAAAAATAATACAAGATTCAGCTATTGAAGTGGGCGCAAATAGCATTAAAGACATGGGTAAGGTTATGGCATTAGTTAGGCCTAAAATAGTAGGAAAAGCTGATGGTAAACTTGTAAGTGAATTAGTGAAAGAATATTTAGCTAATTAAAATAAGACAATTAAGAAAAAGAACTCTTTGGAGTTCTTTTTTTGTTGCCTTCTATCATAAAATTTTATGATAGAAATAACTTAGGAGGGAACTATGAGGGAGAATTTAAAAAAAGGAAGAGAATTTGTTGCGGATAACATACCCTTACCAATACCACGAGAGATAGTTTTAGATATTCCTAAAATAACAATTATAGGATATGAAGAAATCACCGTTGAAAATCACAAGGGGATTATGACTTTTGATAAGGAGAAAGTTACTATAAATTCTAAATTAGGATTAATAAATATATTTGGTGACAATTTCGAAATACTTTTTATAGGTAGTTATTCATTAACTTTAAGTGGAAAATTCAAAAGTATAGAGTATGAGGGGAAAGAGAAATGATAGATAGTTTTAATAAGGGAATTCTATATTTAGAAGTTAATATAAAAGAACCGGAAAAATTTATAAATTTACTGTGGCATAAAGGTATTTTAGTCAAAAATATAGTAAAACTTAATGTTACTACAATTAGATTTAAAGTTTTTTATGAAGATTATCCCATTGTAAAAGAATTGGTAATAAATAAAAATGGAAAAGTTAAAATTCTAAAAAAACAAGGTAACATATTTCTTATTAAAAGATTTCTTAATATGCGAGCATTACTAATGGGTGGATTATTATTTGTTGGCATATTGTATTACTTATCTACCTATGTATGGTCAATAGAAATTAAGACTGGAGAAAATATAAGTCCATATGAAATTAGAGAAAATTTATTAAAATTAAATATAACACCAGGAATGAAAAAAAATAATATTGATGTTTATAAATTAGAAGATGATTTGGAAGGGGTAAATAAGAATATTCTTTGGATGAGGGCTAGAATTGAGGGATCAACATTAAAAATAATAATAGAAGAAAAAGTTAATCCTCCTAAATTAACAGATGATGAATCAAATAATATTATTGCTAAAAGAAATGGAGAAATTAAAAGATTATTTGTTTCATCTGGAACTGCTTTAGTCGAGAGGGGGGATATAGTTAAAGAAGGAGATCTTTTAATTCAAGGTGTTCAAGGAAAGGAAGATGGACAATATAACGTTCCAGCAGTTGGTGTGGTTTTAGCTAATACTTTTTATGAAAGAGAAATGGAAATGCAAATAGGAGGAGAAGAATTAGCATCTACAGGTGAAGAAGATAAAGATATATATATTTCAATCTTAGGTAAAAAGATTTACTTAAAAAAAGCTATAAACAAGTATGAATATTATGATAAAATAGAAGAGAAAGACAGTTTTATAAAAATAGTAAAATATTGTGAAAAGAAATATAAAAGTATTGATATACCACGTGAAGAAGCTGTAGAAAAGGCAAAAAAAGAATTAAAAGAATCATTACTAAAAAATTTGGATAATGATGCTATAGTAATAAAAGAAAATGCAAATGTAATGAATTTAGATAGTAATAAAATTAGAGTAAGTGTTGTATTTCTTGTGGAAGAAAATATAGCAGAAGGAAAATAGTAAAACATTTAAGATGAGAAGGTGATTAAAATTAACAGGAATAATAGGGGGATTATTAAGACAATAATAATATATTCTATAACTTTTATTTGTATATTTGCAATTATTATTTCAGCAGTTTCTCCCAAAAAATATGATTTAAATGTTGGAGATATTGCCAAAAACGATATAAAAGCTACAAGGGATATTATTGATGAAGAAGCATCAGAAGAAAAGTTAAATCAAGCCTTAGAAAAAGTTGATAAACAATACACTGTAAAAGGAGAAGTAAAGAAGCAGGCTAAGGAGAATATAGATAACTTATTTTTAAATTTAAGTGGGTCAACTATTAATAGTGATGGGGAAAGTGTTAATAGATTAAATGAACTTATTGTGAGCAAAATAATTACTGAGGCACAAGCAAAAGTATTAAAGGAATACTCAGATGGAGAGCTTGAAACTATAAAAAATCAATTGAATTCAATTATAGATAAAGTATATGAAACAAATATTTCTGATAGCGATTCAAAATCTTTAGATTTAGCAAGAACAAATGCTGAAGACTTATTAAGTAATTCAGATATTGATAAAGACTTAATTGATATACTACTACCTATATTAAAGAATGAAATTCAACCTAATACATTTTATGATAGTGAAAAAACAGAGGAAATGAAGGCTGAAGTTACAAAAAACACTGAAAAAGTTGTAATTAAAAAAGATCAAATAATAGTTAAAGAGGGAGAACCAGTTACAGAAAGTCAAATTAAAATATTGAAATCTTTAGGCATTCTTAATGAAGGCTCAGGAAATGGAATGACTTTAATATATATTGTACTAACAGTATTTTTATTATCAATATTGTATTTACAATATTGGTATATACACAAATACTTTAAATCTTTAGCAAACAGTCATAAAAAAATACTTATGCTTAATTTAATCAGTGTAATTTCAATTGCTTTAGCTAGAGTAGCTGTATTTATATCACCATTTATTATACCTTTAGCATTTGGTACTATATTAACTGCTATATTAATAAATAGTCGAGTATCCCTATTTATTAATTCTATGAATATATTATTAATTTCAACCGTAGTAGAATTTAATCCTCGTATAATAATTCTATCTATTGTTTACAATATTATAGGTTCAATTTTACTTCAAAAAACTCAACAAAGAAATGATATTTTAAGAGTAACATTGTATTTAGCAGTTATTGGAGCTTTATTTAATTTTTCAATAGGGGTAATACTTTCAAGCAATATACCAGAAATATTAATTAATACTGCATATGTAGTTTTTGGTGTTTTCCTTTCAGGGGTATTTTCTATAGGATTATTACCTGTATTTGAATCCATATTTGATGTAGTTACAGCTATGAAATTATTAGAGTTAAGCAATCCTAACAATCCATTACTAAAAAGATTATTAATGGAAGCACCAGGTACTTATCATCATTCAATGCTAGTTGCAAATTTAGTAGAAATGGCAGCTGATAAAGTTGGAGCTGATTCTGTAGTTGCTAGAATTGGAGCATATTATCATGATGTAGGTAAGATAAATCGACCATATTTTTTTAAAGAAAATCAATTAACAAAAGAGAATCCTCATGATGGATTAGATCCAACATTAAGTACCAAAATAATTCTATCCCATGTTAAAGATGGAATAGAGCTTGCAAAAGAATATAATTTGCCTAAAATAATACAAGATATAATTCAACAACATCATGGTAAAACCTTAGTTAAATATTTTTACTACACAGTAAAGAATAATTCAGAGGATCCAGCAAGTGTTAAAGAAAGTGATTTTATGTATTTAGGACCAATTCCAAATACCAAAGAAGCAGCAATTATAATGTTAGCAGATTCAACTGAAGCAGCAGTAAGATCCATTGATGATACTTCTGTGGAAAAGATTGAAAAAATGGTTAATACAATAATAGATGATAAATTACAGTCAGGGCAGCTTGATAATTGTGATTTAACATTAAAGGATATAAAAATAATTAAAAATTGTTTTATGAAGGCATTAAATGGAATATATCATAAAAGAATAGAATATCCAAGTGAAAAAAAATAACAAAATGGGTAATTCCCAGAGGATGAGAGTATTCTCATGGATGAGATTATTCTCATCCTTTTATGATAGGAGACAATAAATGATTTATGTAGATAATATACAAAGTAAAGTTAATATTTCAGAAAAAGAAATCGAAGGATTAAAAGAAACTATTTTAAAAGCTCTTATGGAAGAGGAAGTAAAAGTACCATGTGAAGTATCTTTATTATTTGTAGATAATGAAAAAATTAGAGAAATAAATAGAGAAAATAGAGGTATTGATAGAGAGACAGATGTTTTATCATTTCCAATGTTAGATTATGAAGATAAAAAAGTTTTTAAGGAATATTATAAAGATTATAATTTTGATGAAACATATAAAGATGGTGATGAAGTTGTATTAGGAGATATAGTGTTATCACTAGAAAAATCATTAGAGCAAAGTAAAGAGTATAATCATTCATTTTTAAGAGAAACCTCATATTTAGTGGTGCATTCAGTGTTGCATTTATTAGGGTATGATCATATGGAGGAAAATGATAAAGTAAAAATGAGAAAGAGAGAAGAAGAAATACTTGAATTATTAAATATAAGAAGGTGATTTTTTTGAAAATGAAAAAATTAGTAGAAAGTTTTAATGCTGCAATTAATGGAGTTATTGATACTGTAAGAACAGAAAGAAATATGAAAATACATTTTATAGTAGCCATACTTGTTCTTATAGCTTGTTTTTTCTTTAATATTTCAAAAGTAGAAATTTTAATTTTATTAATTACTATAACTATGGTTATAGCTGCAGAACTTATAAATACTGCTATTGAGTCAGCTATTGATATGACAACTAATTATTACCATCCACTAGCTAAAATAGCCAAAAATGCTGCAGCGGGAGGAGTGTTAGTTACTGCAATTAATGCTGTAATTGTAGGGTATATAGTTTTTTGGGAAAAACTTTCTAACATAACATATATAGTAGTTGATAAAATAAGAACTTCAGAACCTTATACAATATTAATAGTATTAGTTATTGTTTGCTTACTTACTATAATTGCAAAAGCTATTTTTGGAGAAGGAACTCCTTTAAAAGGTGGGATGCCAAGTGGACATAGTGCTTTGTCCTTTGCAATGGCAACAATAATAACATTAATAACTAAAGAGCCAACCTGCATATTAATAAGTTATTTAATGGCATTTATAACAGCACAAAGTAGAGTTGATTCAGAAGTTCATACTGTTTTAGAAGTAGTGGTAGGTGCTGTTTTCGGAATATTAGTTACAGTATTCATTTTTGCTTTATTTAGTTCTTTTGGGAGCACAACATATATGTAATTAATATTTTGTTTGATTAAATAAATACAAATAGAGTATACTATTTATATTGGAGGGGATATAATGAAAAAAACAGAATTAATAGAAGCAGCAATTAATGCAAGAAAAAAAGCCTATTGTCCCTATTCTAATTTCAAAGTAGGTGCGGCAGCACTTTTTGAAGATGGCAATATTTACTTAGGATGTAATATTGAAAATGCATCTTATGGTGCAACAAACTGTGCAGAAAGAACAGCAATATTTAATGGAATATCAAATGGAAATAAAGTTCTAAAAGCTTTAGCTGTTAACGGTGATAATGAGAACTTTACCTATCCTTGTGGAATTTGCAGGCAGGTAATTTGTGAATTTGCAGAGGATGAAAATATAGAAATATATATAGTAAAAAATAAAGAAGAATATTTAGTAAAAACTCTTAAGGAAATAATGCCAGGAGCTTTTACTAAAAAAGACTTAAATAATTAAGGAGGATAAATGTTTAAATCAGGATTCGTTACTATAGTTGGAAGGCCTAATGTGGGAAAATCTACATTAATGAACTATATTATGGGTGAGAAACTTTCTATTGTTTCTAACAAACCTCAAACTACTAGAAATAATATTCAAACAATATTAACAACAGATGATTATCAAATTATTTTTGTAGATACACCAGGAATACATAAACCAAAACATAAGCTTGGTGAATACATGGTAAATGAAGCAAAGGATTCAATAAAAGATGTGGATTTAGTGTTATTTTTAACAAATCCAGATGATGAAATAGGTAGAGGAGATAAATTCATATTAGAAATGTTAAAAAACTCTAATGTACCTGTGTTTTTAGTTTTAAATAAAATAGACGAAAATACACAAGAAAGAGTAGCTAAATCTTTGCAAAATTATTCAAAGGAACTTGATTTTAAAGAAATAATTCCTATTTCAGCTTTAAAAGGTAAAAATGTAGACACGTTGATAAAACTTATGGTTGATAATTTAAATGAAGGACCTAAATACTATCCTGAAGATATGATTACAGATGTACAAGAAAGATTTGTTGTATCTGAAATAGTTAGAGAAAAAGCACTTAGAACCTTAAGAGATGAAGTACCACATGGAATAGCTGTTGATATAATACAAATGAAACAAGGAAAAAATGGAACATATCATATTGAAGTAGATTTGATTTGTGAAAAGGATTCTCATAAAGGAATAATTATAGGAAAGAATGGTCAATGCTTAAAGAAAATAGGAGAAACAGCTAGATATGAATTAGAAAAATTTCTAAGATGTAAAGTGAATATAAAAATATGGGTTAAGGTTAGAAAAGAATGGAGAGATAATCAAAACTTATTAAAAGAATTAGGTTATAAAAAAACTAAATAAAGCACAGGGGATGGTTATTTGTCATTAATTAAGTGTAAAGGAGTAGTAATTAAAACACAGGACTATAAAGAAAATGATAAGTTAGTTTGGCTTTATACTGATACAAATGGGAAGACAACAACTATAGCAAAGGGAGCTAAAAAAAGCAAAAGTAAATTTTTATCAATTACATTACCCTTTACATATGGTGAATATGTATTTTATAAAGGAAAAGGTTTAGGAAATTTACAAGAGGGTAAAATTATAAAATCTTTTCAAGGTCTTCTAGATAATTTAGATAAACTTACTTATTCATCATATATTTGTGAATTAATAGATATAGCATTAATTGAAGGGGAAAGCAACATGTATCTTTTTAAGGAATTTGTTACAACTCTTTACTTATTAAATACTGATGCTATAGATTATGAATTATTAATAAGATCTTTTGAACTTAAGCTTTTAAAAGCCACTGGATATGGTCTTATTTTAAATAATTGTGTTCTTTGCAAGAAAAAAATAAATTTATCTAACTATTTTAGTCTAACAAATTTTGGTGGGGTTTGTGATGAATGCAATCACGAGCATTGTATGAAAATATCAAAAGGTGCGTATAATGCATTAAAATATTTAATGATAAATTCATCAGACAAAATATATAGATTAAATTTATCTAAAGAAATAAAAAAAGAAATTGAAAAGGTAACCACTTATTTAATTTCATACAACTATGCAAAGAAACCAAAAAGTTTAGATATATTAAATTATTTTAAGGAGTGATAATAAATGAGTGAAATATCATTAGAAAAAGTAGATTTAATTAAAGAAAGAACAGGAGTTTCTTATAAAGCTGCAAAGGAAGCATTAGAAAAATGTAATGGAGATGTTCTAGAATCATTAGTATATTTAGAGTCAAAGGAAGAGGTAAAAGATTCTTGTAACAAAGAAGAGTTTGAAAGTAATAAAAACGAATCAGAATCAGAATCTTTTGAAGATTTTAAAAAATGGTTGAAGGAATTAATAAATAAGGGCAATGTATCAAGGATAAAAATTAAAAAAGATGATAAAGTTTTAGTTGATGTACCTGTTAATGCAGGAATAGCTGCAACTGTAATTGGTGTTATTGTACCACCATTATTAGTCTTTGGTGTATTTGCAGCTGTTGTCACAAAAATTACTATTGAAATAACCAAATGTGATGGATCAGTTGAAGTAGTAAATAAATATATAAAGAAGGCTACAGATGAAGTTAAAGATGTTGCAGAAAATGTAACAGATCAAATAAAATCAAAATTTAAGAAAAATTCAAATAATGAAAAGGTATATACTGGAAATGAAACTGTTTATACTTATAAAGTAAATTTTGATGAAGAAGACAACAAAAATAATGAATAATTAATAAGTAAAATTAGGGAATAAAGTAAATAAGGAATAATTGACTAATTAATATGATTTTTCTGAAAATTTAGTATACTTATCTTGGGACTATATGGTATAATTAGTCTGTAGGGAAAAAGAAGTCAATAATTCCTTATTTTTTAGAAAGAGGGATAAGGATGAATTTGTCAGAGAGACAAGAAGAGATAATAAGGTTAGTGAGAGAAAGACAACCTATCACTAGTAATGCTTTAGCTAAAATTTTAGGTGTAACAAGAGCAGCATTAAGAGCAGATCTTGCCATACTGACTATGATGGATATATTAGAAGCAAGACCTAAAGTAGGCTATTCTATTTCTAAACAACCCAAAAAGAATATTATTTCTGATTTATTAAGTAGTATTACAGTAAAAGAAATAATGTCAAAGCCAGCTGTTATTAATGAAAGTACTATGGTATATGATGCAATAGTAAATTTATTTTTAGTTGATGTTGGTACAGTGTTTGTTGAAAATAAAGGATACCTGGTTGGAGCAGTATCAAGAAAAGACTTCTTAAAAATTTCTATAGGGGGAACAGATATACACAAGGTGCCTGTTGGAGTAATTATGACTAGGATGCCTAATATTATATGTGGTTATTCAGAAGACAAAGCTTATGATTTAGCAAAAAAGATAATTGAACATGAAATTGATAGCATACCAATAGTTGATAAGGTAATCTCAGATGAGGGTAAGGAACAATACAAGATAATTGGAAAGGTTTCCAAAACAAATATAACTAAATTATTCGTTGCAATAGGGGGACACGAGTAAGATCATAGCTATCTACAAGGCCGGAGAGGTTTTGATAGAAAATATATTATAATTATTGTATTGAACGGAGGAGTATTGAGATGGAGAAAAAGTATGTTTACCTTTTTAGTGAAGGAAATGCAACTATGAAGAATCTACTAGGAGGTAAAGGCGCTAATTTAGCAGAAATGACGAATTTAGGTATACCAGTTCCGCAAGGATTTACTGTTACTACAGAAGCTTGTAACAAGTATTATGCTGATGGAAAAGTAATTTCTAAAGAAGTCATTGAGCAAATTCAAAGCAGTATAGTCAAATTAGAAGAAATAGCAGGAAAGAAATTTGGAAGTAATGAAGATCCTTTATTAGTATCAGTAAGATCTGGAGCAAGAGCATCTATGCCTGGTATGATGGATACAATATTAAATTTAGGTCTAAATGATGAAGCAGTTGAAGTTGTAGCAAGAAAAACTTCAAATCCTAGATTTGCTTATGATTCATATAGAAGATTTATTCAAATGTTTTCAGATGTTGTTATGGGTATAGAAAAAAGATTATTTGAAAATGTTTTAGATGAAGAAAAAGAAGCTAAAGGATATAAATTCGATACAGATTTAACTGCAGAAGATTTAAAAGAAATAGTTAGTAAATACAAGGCAATATATAAAAAAGAAAAAGGGGAAGATTTCCCACAAGATCCAAAGGTACAATTAATAGAATCAATTACAGCAGTATTTAGATCTTGGGATAATCCAAGAGCTATAGTGTATAGAAGATTAAATGATATTCCAGGAGAGTGGGGCACAGCTGTAAACGTTCAACAAATGGTTTTTGGTAATAAAGGAGAAACTTCTGGAACTGGGGTTATATTCTCTAGAAATCCAGCAACAGGAGAAAATAAAATATATGGTGAATATTTAATGAATGCACAAGGTGAAGATGTTGTTGCAGGTATTAGAACACCAGAGCCAATTTCACAATTAGAAGAACAAAATCCGAAAATATATAAGGAATTAGTTGGTATTATTAATAAATTAGAGTCACACTATAAAGATATGCAGGATATGGAAATAACAATAGAAGAAGGAAAGTTATACTTCTTACAAACAAGAAATGGAAAGAGAACTGCACAAGCAGCTTTAAAAATTGCTGTGGATTTAGTAGAAGATGGTACTTTAACTAAGGAAGAAGCTATTTTAAAAGTTGAGCCAAAACAATTAGATTCTTTATTACATCCAGCCTTCTTATCAGAAGATTTAAAAAGGGCAGAAGTAATTGCAAAGGGATTACCTGCATCACCAGGAGCAGCTTGTGGTAAAATTTGCTTTACTGCAGATGAAGCTAAGGAAAGAGCTGAAAAAGGTGAAAAAGTTGTTTTAGTAAGATTAGAAACTTCACCTGAAGATATTGAAGGGATGATTGCAGCAGTAGGTATTTTAACAGTTAGAGGTGGAATGACATCCCATGCAGCAGTAGTTGCAAGAGGAATGGGTACTTGCTGTGTAGCAGGTTGCGGTGAAATAAAAGTTAATGAAGATAAAAGAGAAATTGAAGTTGCAGGAAAGATATATACTGATAATGATTTCATTTCAATAGATGGTTCTACAGGTAATATATATGGTGAAGCAGTTAAAACAGTAACACCAGAAATTACAGGACACTTTAAAACATTTATGGAATGGGCTGATGAAATAAGAGTATTAAAAGTTAGAGCTAATGCAGATAATCCAAGAGATACAAAGCAGGCAGTAGAGTTTGGAGCAGAAGGTATAGGATTATGTAGAACTGAGCATATGTTCTTTGCAGAGGATAGAATAATGGCAGTTAGAGAAATGATCGTTGCAAAGGATGTAGATCAAAGAAAGAAGGCATTAGATAAAATATTACCAATGCAAAAGCAAGATTTTATTGAAATGTTTGAAGCACTTGAAGGAAGACCAGCAACAATAAGATTCTTAGATCCACCACTACATGAATTTTTACCACATTCAAAGGAAGATATTGAATCTCTTGCAAAAGAAATGAATATTTCATATTTAGATTTAAAAGCTACAGTAGATAGTTTACATGAATTTAATCCAATGATGGGACATAGAGGATGTAGATTAGCTGTATCTTATCCAGAAATTGCAGAAATGCAAACTAGAGCAGTAATAGAAGCTGCAATTGAAGTAAGAAATAATAAGGGATATGATATAGTTCCAGAAATTATGATTCCATTAGTAGGTGAAATAAAAGAATTAAAATACGTAAAAGATGTGGTTGTTAAGACTACTGAGGCAGTTATGGAAGAAAAGGGAACTAAATTTGATTATCATATAGGAACAATGATTGAAATTCCAAGGGCTGCTCTTACAGCTGATGAAATTGCGAAAGAGGCTGAATTCTTCTCATTTGGTACAAATGACTTAACACAAATGACTTTTGGTTTTTCAAGAGATGATGCAGCAAAATTCTTGGGAGCATATTATGATAAGAAAATATATGAACAAGATCCATTTGCTAAATTAGATCAAAAAGGTGTAGGACAATTGGTAAAAATGGCAGCAGAAAAAGGAAAAACTACAAGACCAAATATTAAACTTGGTATTTGTGGAGAACATGGAGGAGATCCATCATCTATTGAGTTCTGTCATAATGTTGGATTAAATTATGTTTCTTGTTCGCCATATAGAGTTCCACTTGCAAGATTAGCAGCAGCCCAAGCACAAGTTAAAAATAAAAGATAATTAAAATAATAATCCCATAATAGTTTTTTAGAGAAAGACTATTATGGGATTTTATTAACATTATAGTGAAGTAATAGTATTAATAAAGTCTAATTGATATTTAGCTTTTTCATTTAACTTTTTTATTATATTTTTACCATTAGAATTATTAATTTTTCCAAAATAGTAATCCTTTGATATTTTCCAGAATTTCTGTGGGAAAGCTAAATAGGAGATAATAAAGTACAAATCCGATTTAGATAAAGGATTAATTGAAGTATAATTGTTTATGAAATTCTTAAATACGTTGATATTCCAACTTGTATGTTCTCTTCTTAAACATCTTCTAAGAAAATATGAAATATCATTAGCTATAAATCCTATTTTGCATTTATCAAAATCAATTACTGCAATTTTTTCATTATCAATTATTATATTTTTATTTACATAGTCTCCATGACAGAGAGAGGTAGTTAAATTGCATTCATTAATTTTAGTAGCATACATTAAAGATATTTCAGCTAAAGATAGATGAGTCTTGAATTCTTTAGAAAACTCTTTAGAGAAATCATCATTGCTTTTTAATCCAAAAGTTGAAATTGAAATTAGTTCTTCAAAATGTTTTAAAGTGCTTATGTAATGATTGTAGTTTTGGATTCTTTTTTTATTTTTGATAATTGGATAAAAATTATATGAAATTTTATGCATGGTAGCAAGAGCTTTTGCAGATAAAGTAATATGATTTTTGTTATCGAAGTCACACTTTTCTCCATTTAACCAAGGGGTTAAAATAAAATAATTGTTTTCAATTTTAATGTATTTTTCACCGTATATACTTGATAATAAATGTGGTACAAAGAAGTTATTTCTGTATAGCCATTCCAATGCTGAATAAACAAATAGTAGTTCATCTAATTGGAAATAAACCTTTTTTAAACAATATATTTTATTATGGTGTGTTATCTTGTATACAGCTCTTTGCTTATCTGTATCTTTAAATTTAACTAAAGCAACTTTAGAATTATATAAATTGTATAATGGTAAAATATTATTTTTAATATATATATCTGAAAAAATAGAAGTATCCATGAAGTCTCCTAAAATAAGTATTTATTTAATGGATATTATTAGAATGTAAAAATTATACTATTATATCATCAAAATAAATAATAAAAATTAAAATAATGCAAATAATATTTAGGTACAATAAATAGAGGATTATATTGAAAAGTATAGAATAATATATTAGGAGGTGATTATATGAACATAAGAGAAAGAAATGAGAATTTTGAAAGGTTGACATTAATTAAAGAAGCAACTTTCTCAAGTGAAGCCAATAATCGAGAAATTCAAGAAGAAAAAGATAGTATTAGAACTTGTTTTATGGTTGATAGAGATAGAATTTTACATTGTAAATCTTTTAGAAGATTAAAACACAAAACTCAAGTTTATATAAAAACCTTTGGAGATCATTATAGAACAAGATTAACTCATACTTTAGAAGTAGCTCAAATCGCAAGAACAATTGGTGTTGGAATTGGGTTAAATGAAATTTTAATAGAGGCTATTGCTTTAGGACATGATTTGGGGCATGTTGCCTTTGCTCATAATGGGGAAGAGGTTTTAAATTCCTTTTTAAAAGAAGGCTTTAAGCATAATGAGCAAAGTGTAAGGGTAGTAAAAAAGCTGGAGCGTAATGGAAAAGGATTAAACCTAACAGCAGCAGTAATAGATGGTATTTTAAATCATAGCGGTTTAAGAGGAAAAAATGATAATGGAGGTGCCTACACATTAGAAGGTAAAGTTGTTCAATATAGTGATAAAATTGCTTATTTAAATCACGATATTGATGATTCAATAAGAGCTGGGTTACTTAGTAAAGATAGTATACCAAAAGAAATACTTAAAGTTTTAGGTGATACTCATTCGAAAAGAATAAATACTTTGGTTACAGACATTATTAATAATTCAGTAATGAATATTAGTCAAGGGAATAATAATATAACTTTAAGTAAAGAAATTGATGATGCAATGAGAGAATTGCGAGGATTTATGTTTAAAAATGTTTATTTAAGTGAAACATTAAAAGAAGAAAGAGAAAAAGCTAAGTTTATTTTGGAGCAATTAATTAATTATTATATGAAAAATATTAATAAATTGCCTGATTTTTATTTGGAAATAGCTGAAAAAGAAGGACAGCAGCGTGGAATAGTTGATTATTTAGCTGGAATGAGTGACGATTATTGTTTACATGAATTTAATAAGATATTTGTACCTAAAACTGTAGTATACTAATGATATCTAAAAAATAAATATGAAACTATGTAATTATTTTTTGAAATTAGAAGGAATAGAAATAATTATGTCGAATTTAATATAAATTGTTGAAAAAAATATTTTTGTAAGGAGGGAGAATACTCCTTGCGTATTTCAGATGAATTAATAGAAAAAATAAAAAGTGAAAATGACATTGTTGATGTGATTTCAGAATCTGTACATCTTAAAAGAACAGGTAGAAATTTTATGGGGCTTTGTCCATTTCATAACGATAAGTCCCCTTCATTTTCTGTATCTCAGGATAAGCAAATATACAAATGCTTTTCTTGTGGAGAAGCTGGGAATGTAATTACTTTTGTTATGAAACAAAAGAATATGACATTTCAAGAAGCACTAAAATACTTGGCGCACAAGGCTCATATCCCTTTAGATTTTGGTAGAGGAGAATCTAGTGAAGTATCAAGAAAGAGACAATTACTTTACAAAGTAAATGTAGAAGCAGCAAGATTCTTTTTTTATAATTTAGAAGTTAATAAATATTCAAAGGAATATTTTTTAAATAGGGGAATAAAAGAAAGTACAATTAAGAAATTTGGCCTTGGATATTCTAGAAACGACTGGAGAAGCTTAATTTATCATTTAAAGAAAAAAGGCTTTAGCGAAGAGATTATGTTAGAAGCAGGTCTTGTTTCAAAAAGCGAAGAAAAAGGTAATTTTTATGATAAATTTCGCAATAGGGTAATGTTTCCTGTATTTAATGTTAGCGGAAAAGTTATTGGTTTTGGAGGAAGAGTTTTAGATGACAGCAAACCTAAATATTTAAACTCTCCTGAAACTATGATTTTTCATAAGGGAGTTAACCTTTATGGATTAAATTTTGCAATTAAGAATACAGTGAAAGATAGAATGTTTATTATTGTTGAAGGATATATGGATTGTATATCTCTTCACCAATATGGTATTACTAATGCTGTTGCTTCCCTTGGTACTGCACTTACAACTCAGCAAGCAAGACTTCTTAAAAGGTATGCAGACAAGGTGATTATTTCCTATGATGCAGATGTGGCAGGTCAAACTGCTACTTTAAGAGGACTTGAAATATTAAGAGATGCAGGATTTGATGTGAAAGTATTAAGTATTCCTGAAGGAAAAGATCCTGATGAATTTTTAAGATTAAATGGAAGAGAAGCATTTTTAAAATTAATTGATTCTTCAATACCTTTAATAGATTATAGGTTAAAAAGAGCAGAAGAAGGTATTAATTTTAGTAATGAACAATCTTTAATAAAATACGGTGAAAGAGTTACAAAAATTTTATCAGATCTTAACCCGGTGGAAAAAGATGTGTATATAAAACATATATCTGAAAATACGGGTCTTAAAGAACAAAGTTTATATGACTTGCTTTCTGTGGAAAAAAACAGAAAAGAGGAAGGCTCAGTGAATAATTTGGAAGATTTTAGAACAAAATTATATATAGAGCCTGCATACTTAAAAGCAGAAAAATCTCTTTTAAAGTTAATGCTAAATGAAGAATATTATTACGAAATTATAAAATCAATTTCTTCTGAAGATTTTAATTTACCAACACATGCAAAAATATTTAATTTGATATGTGAAGGAATAAATCAGAAGCAAGATAATATTAACACATACGTTGAAATTAGATGTGATGATGTTGAATCTTCTAAGGAATGGGTAGAAATTCAAGAAATTAATGTCTTAGAAGTTAAAGACATTAATAGGCTTATTTTAGATTTCTCCAATATTATTACCTCTCATAAATTATTGGAGAAAAGAGAAAGTTTAAAGAAGGAGCAAAAAAAATTGGAACGAAATGGTTTGATTGAAGAGTCCATAAAGTTGGCTATAGAATTAAATAAAGTTAATGCAGAAATTAAAAATCTTAAGATAAATAAAGATAGTGGAAGGAGGGATATATAATGGCAGAAGAAATAAAAGCAAAAGAAAATAGGAATAAAGAAGCTGCTGACAGAAATTCGAAAATGAATTCTATTAAAAAATTAATTGATAAAGGAAAGAAAAATGGTTCCTTAACTTATAAAGAAATAATGGATGAAGTTGAAACTATAGAATTAGGTCCAGAACAAATAGAAAAAATTTATGAAGTTATGGAATCAATGGGAATAGAGATTATTGGAGAAATGGGTACAGCAGAAGTTGAAGAAGAAGAAGTAGATTTATCTGTTCCAGAAGGAATTGCCATTGATGATCCAGTTAGAATGTACTTAAAGGAAATAGGTAAAGTTCCATTATTATCTTCAGAAGAAGAGATAGAATTAGCAAATAGGATTGAAGAAGGAGACCAAAGAGCTAAGAAGAAATTAGCAGAAGCCAACTTAAGACTTGTTGTAAGTATAGCAAAAAGATATGTTGGTAGAGGAATGTTATTCTTAGATTTAATTCAAGAAGGAAATCTAGGATTAATTAAAGCTGTTGAAAAATTTGATTACAGAAAAGGCTTTAAATTTTCAACTTATGCTACTTGGTGGATAAGGCAAGCAATAACAAGAGCTATAGCGGATCAAGCAAGAACAATTAGAATTCCAGTACACATGGTTGAAACTATAAATAAATTAATTAGGGTACAAAGACAATTGCTTCAAGAATTAGGAAGAGATCCATTCCCAGAAGAAATATCAAAGGTTATGGATTTACCTGTTGAAAAGGTAAGAGAAATACAAAAAATTGCACAAGAACCAGTTTCATTAGAAACACCAATAGGTGAGGAAGAAGATAGCCATTTAGGTGACTTTATTCCTGATGATGAAGCACCAGCGCCAGCAGAAGCAGCTGCTTTTACAATGCTTAAAGAACAATTAATTAACGTTTTAGATACATTAACTCCTAGAGAAGAGAAGGTATTACGTCTAAGATTTGGATTAGATGATGGAAGAGCAAGAACTCTTGAAGAAGTAGGTAGAGAGTTTAATGTAACAAGAGAAAGAATAAGGCAGATAGAAGCTAAGGCTTTACGTAAATTAAGACATCCATCTAGAAGCAAAAAATTAAAAGATTATTTAGATTAATACTTAAAAAAACATCTGTTAATTAACAGATGTTTTTTACTCTAATAAAGAAGGGAATTAATATGGATATAAGTAAAAGACTAAAATTTATTATAGAACATATAGATAAATGTAACTGTATAGCTGATATTGGAACTGATCATGGATACATACCTATTTATGCTATTAAAAATTTTTTGTGCAATAAGGCTATTGCATCAGATATAAATAAGGGGCCAGTAGAAAAAGCAAAGTTAAATTCAGTACTAGATAAAGTTGATGCTTTTATTGATGTAAGGTTAGGACCGGGTCTTAAAACAATAAAAAAAGGTGAAGCAAATGGAGTTATTATAGCTGGAATGGGTGGCAACTTAATTATAGATATTTTAAAGGCTGATATAGAAAAGGTAAAAGAAATGGATTTTTTAGTTTTACAGCCTGCTCAAAATCCTGAAGTATTAAGAGAATATCTATATAATAATGGTTATGAAATTATTAATGAAGATCTTTGCTATGATGAAGGAATTTTTTATGAATTATTTAAGGTTAAGAAAATAAAAGAGAATAATAAAAAACTAGATCCTATATATTATGAATTTTCTCCAATACTAATAAAAAATAAAAATCCAATGTTTAATTCATATTTAGATTTTAAAAAAGAAAAATATGAAAAAATATTAGAATATATAAAAGATAATTCAGAAAGTGCTAAAGCACGGAAAAAAGAGATTGAAAATAAAATAACATTTATTAATGAAATAAGGGGTGGTAAAAATGAAAGTTAAAGATATTGCAAAAGAAATTGAAGAATTTGCTCCATGTTTTTTAAAAGAAAGCTATGATAATGTAGGATTAATGGTAGGAGATCATAATAAAAAGGTTAATAAGGTGTTATTGGCTTTAGATTGTACAAAAGAAGTAATAGAAGAAGCCAAAGTTAATAATGTAGATTTGATAATAACTCATCATCCTTTATTGTTTAAAAAACCAAGTAAAATAGTACTAAATGATTTACAAGGTTCTAAAATAATTGAATTAATAAAAAGTGATATATCACTTTATTCCTGCCACACAAATCTTGATTCTACAGAAGGTGGAATAAACGATAAAATTGTAGAAATACTAGGATATGATAAAGGTATTATTATGGAAAATATAAATATTAAAGGATATGAAAATGCGGGAATTGGAAGAATAGTGTCTTTAAATAAGCAGGTTCAAACTACTGAAATAATAGATAATGTTAAAAAAAAGCTTGGTATAAAGCATGTCAGAGTGGCAATTGGCAATGAAACAGCTAGTAAAATTGCTATTATTAATGGAAGTGGGCAAGACTTTTTTAGCAAGGCTTTAGCATTAAAGGCTGATTGTATTATTACTGGTGATACTACATATCATTTTGTATCAGATTATAAAGAAATGGGTATAAGTATTATTGACGCTGGACACTTTAATACTGAATGGATTGTTTTTTTAGAAGTAATGAAAAAAATTCAGGATAAATTCAAAAGTATTGAATTTATCCCATCAAAGTTTAGTAAAGATCCCTATGAATTTTATTAACCAATATCGGTTACTTTAGACATTTTAAATCCTTTTTCTTCTAAAGAATTTATCATTCTTTCAAGAATTGATCCACTTTTATATTCATAGGAAGGAATATTATCTTCCATAGATAAAGAAATATATTTAAATTCTAATCTTGGGTGGTAGAAAATACTACCCATTTTTTTAGTATCTGCATTTTTAATATTATTTAATGAACTCTCAATATCATCTAAAGAAATATAATCTAAAGGTGTATCAATATAATAAGAAGAACCGTTATTTGGACTTAATTGAGGCTTGGAAGAAATAAGTTTATTCTTTCCATCAAAAGAATAAGGGTAGTACAAAATTTTAAATAACTTTTCAGCTTCAATAGTTTGCTCCTTAGAAATAACATAATGGGGAGCTTCAAAAAAAGTAATTGGTATATTTAAATAGCTTGCAGTTCTAATTGCCTTTTCCATTTTGTCTTTGAAACCTTCTATTGAAGGAGCAAATTTACCAAATTCACTACCTACAGCAGATTCTTCTTTTCCTACTTGGTGGGTATAACCATGAAGTCCAATTAATCCATTATGATTTAAACAGTAATCAAGGGAATAAACTTGTTCAGCATTACTAAAGTCATTTATTACCAATGGGTTATTATCAACATTTGCTTCTGGATTAACATATCTTGGTATCCAAGCAATGTGAAAAGGAACATTTTTTTTAGACAAATAATTTGCCATAATTCTAAGTTTTTCAAAAAAATCTTTATCATAAGTTGTATTAGTTAATTCAACATCTTCAATTCTTAAAAAACCAAGAGTATCAATGCTGCTTTTATAAGGAGTAATTTCATTTAAATCAGTATCATTTGTTTTACAAAAGATACTTTTAGTATCTTTATCCCAATGAGTATACATGTTTAGGATATTTGATAAATCTGAAAAATCTATATAGTAATAAGTATCAGCAGATATTAGTTTACTTTTTAATTTAAAATCATTATTGTTATTATCAGTAAATTTATTTTCTTTAGTATTAATTGTGAAATTTATGTCTAATATATTTATGTTAAGTTTATCATCATTCTTTTTAAAGGAGCCATTTAACTTATCTACAATTTCATTTAAACATAAAAAATATCTATTTTGATTTAAATAAATTGGAGATTTTAATTCTAAATTGTTACCATTAATAAAAATATTTATTTTGTCCTTTGGTAAATTTAATTCAACAATATTGCTATAATCTTTTTTTGAAGATTCAGATAATATATCTGAAGAACAGTTTAATAGTAAAAGTGGAAATAAAAGCAATAAAGATAAGATTATTTTTTTCATATGCCCTCCCATATTATGTTAATAAATAGTTCATAATCAATAGTACCACAAAAAAATGATTTTGTATTAAAAGATATAAAAGTAATAATTATTTTTTTCTGTAATATTATACTACAAAGGAATATTTGTAGGTGGTATATATAAGTAATGGATTTAAAAAAACTTTCGAAAATTTAAAAGATAATTTTAATAAAACCTGCAATGGGGGCATGCGGAGATGGTTTAAGTTCCCAATATTTGCTTTTATAAGTCCCTTTAAATGTATTGTATTAATTGCTGTATTGTTAACATTATTATTAAGTGGAGTAGGTTTATATGGACTTTTAGTATTAATATTATTAGTACTTCTTTTTATTTTTATCCCATAATGCTAATATATGTTTCTTGAAATATTTATATTAGTGTGATAAGATTGATTTGCGAGTGAAACATGCAATCGCTGCTAGCTTCGAGCTAGGAGAGGAAAGTCGGGGCTCCACAGGGCAGGGTGCTGGATAACGTCCAGTCAAGGCGACTTGAAGGATAGTGCAACAGAAATATACCGCCTATTTTATAGGTAAGGATGGAAAGGCGAGGTAAGAGCTCACCAGCGTGATGGCGACTTCACGGCTATGTAAACCCCACTTGGAGCAAGACCGAATAGAGAGGCAATATGGAGCGGCCCGTTCCGCCTCTGGGTGTGTCGCTAAAGCCTATTGGTAACAGTAGGATTAGATAGATGATTGCTTAATACAGAACCCCGCTTATGGTTTATCTCGCATAAAATAAAATCAAGGGTATAAGTTTGTGGAAATTTGTTTTGCCCTTATTTTTCCCTTGTAAATTTATTTTTTGTAAATAATTTAGATAAAACATTAAAGTTTTATTTAATTATCTTGTAAAAAGAAAGTGGAATTTTATATGCTACACTTCTTGTTAATGATTCAAATTGACCTAGAGTCATAGAATTAATAGCAGAGTGTAGTATTTTTATACATTGAAAGTTTTTATATAAGGAACATCATAATTACAACCTTTTTATTAATTATTGAAGAAAATTTTAGAGAAGGACTAAGAGATGAGGATAGAAATCATAGATTTCTTTAAATTATATTTGCGTGAGTGCTTGTCCAACGGAAGCATCTATAATTAAGTCTCCATAACTTTTAGGTTCTTAGCTCAAAAAAATATGGTAGATAAAAAGTAATAGGTAGATGATAAGATTAATTTGGAAAGGTTATCATACAAAAGCAAAATATGTTATAATAAAATATAATAATTATGGGGGGCTGAGTATGAGTTTAGAAGAAATAATAGAAGATATAAAAAGGGGTTTAAAAGGAAATCCAATTGAAGATATGTCATACTTGAAGGAACAGACTTTAAAATATAATGGACACGAATATCAAAATGAAATAGATATGGCAATTGGTAAGTTGTCACTAGAGGCTGTTACAAATAAAGATAATAATATTTCAAAGGAAAAGTTAGAGGAAGAGGCTGAGGAAATAAAAAAAAGTTATGAAAAAGCAGTTAGGCTTTGTAATGATAAAAGATTTAAAGATGCTGGTAATATCCTTGAAGAAATAATAGATAAAATTAGAAATAAAAGTGAGGCAGGTAATACATATTTCAGCTTTGGTTCCGCATTAAATTTATGGTTATATACTTTAGTATTTGATCCAAAGCAAATGATTAATCAATCATTAACAGATAATAGTTCCATATATAAATTGTATGCCTATACATTAGCTCAAACATATAAAATAGATGAGGCAATAGCTTCCCTTGAAGAAGGATTAAAGTGGGAACCAGTTAATGTTTCAATTTTGCTTGAACTTGGGGAAATTAGTAGACTTAGAGGAGAATACGAGAAATTCTTAGGTGCTACAAAGAATGCAATAATCTTTTCATTATCAAGTCATGAACTTTCTACTTGTTATTGCAGATTAGCAATTTACTTTGAAGAAATAAAAGATTATAGAACAGCAATTTGTTTATATCATTTAAGTAATTCTTTTGAGAGAAATATATACTCTGCAAGACGATTAGATAAAATGAGAATGGAACTAGGATTAAAGGTTGAAGTACCAAGTAATGAAAAAATGAATAGGGTACTTAAGGAAAAAGATATACCACTTGGTCCAAGTGAATATGTAATTTCTGCAATAACATCATTAGCCAAAAATTCAAAAGAAAATGGAAGTATTGAAATATATAGATTTTGTAAAGATACATATAAAGATCTTACAGGAGAGGATCTTTAAAATAATTTTTAAAACTACAAGCATTAATGTTTGTAGTTTTTTATATGTAATTTAAATTGAACCCATACAATTCACATTTTGTTTGAATTATGATATTGTAAATAAAATAGGAAAACAAAAGAATAGGGGGCAATAATATGAATGAAAAATTTATCTACACTCCAGGCCCTACATTTGTTAGAGAAAATGTAAGACTTGAGAGAAGTAAAATAACAACAAATCCAGATATTGATCAGGAATTTGTTGAATTTTACAAAAATACAGCTGATGAAATAGGGGAGATAATTAACACTAGAAATTCAGTTTATATTTTAAGCGGTGAAGGAATATTAGGACTTGAGGCAGCTTGTGCATCTTTAACTGAACCAGGAGACAGAGTACTTGTTATTGATAATGGTATATTTGGAAGAGGTTTTGATGAATTTGTAACAATGTATGGTGGAGAAGTTGTATATTTTTCAGAAGATTATTCAAAAACTATAGATATTAACAAATTAAGTGAATTTCTTAAAAAAGATCATAACTTTAAATATGCTACGGTAGTACATTGTGATACTCCAACTGGAATGTTAAATGATATATCAAAAATCTGTCCATTATTAAAGGAATATGGGATATTAACAGTTGTTGATTCAGTTGCTGCAATGGTTGGAGAAGAACTTAGAGTGGATGATTGGAAAATTGATATTGCTTGTGGAGGTTCTCAAAAGGCTTTTTCTGCACCTGTAGGATTAACTATGGTAAGTGTTAGTGAAGATGCAAAAAAAGCTATAGATAACAGAAAAACAAAGGTAGCAGGGTTTTATTGTAATTTAAATATTTGGAGAACATATTATGAAGATAAATGGTTTCCTTATACAATGCCAATAAGTGATATTATGGCTTTAAAGGTTGCTTGTGACAATATTATTCATGAGGGAAAGGATAATGTAATCAATAGACATAAGAAAATAGGAGAAGCTGTAAGGAAATCTGTTGTGGAATATGGGCTAAATTTACTTATTGAAAATGGTTATTCAAATACAGTAACAGTAGTAGAAATTCCTGAAGAAATAGGAGCAATAAAATTGCAAAAACATATTGTAGATAAATACAATGTAATGCTTGCAACATCATTAAAACCTTATGAAAATAAGGTGATTAGAATTGGACATATGGGGGATAATGCCAATATTGAAAGAACAATAATTGCTTTAAATGCCTTAGATAAAGGATTAAAGGATTTGGGATTTAATAGTGATAAGGATTTAGCTCAGTTATTTAATAATAATATGGCAAGATAAGGTGGGATAAGAATGCAAACTGAAAGAAAAACAATAAAAAGGTTAGGGACAAAAGATTTAGTGGAAACAGCCTTGTTAATATCATTAGTATTTATAGCAACAAAGTTTATTAATTTTCAATTACCCATTTTAGCCTCAGGAGGATTAGTTCATTTAGGAAATACAATGTTATTTACTGCAGCAATAGTATTTGGAAAAGAAAAAGGAGCTATTGCAGGGGCTATAGGAATGTCCTTATTTGATTTATCCTCTGGATGGGCAGCATGGGCACCATTTACATTAATAATTCGTGGAATAATGGGATATATAATTGGAGCAATAGCATGGAGTAAAGATTTTAGAGGGAAAAATATATTAATAAATATTTTGGCAATAGTTATTTCGGGAATATGGATGATAATAGGATACTATATTACTGAAGTTATATTGTACGGGAATTGGATTTCACCAGTATCATCTATACCGGGAAATATAACACAAATTGTATTTGGGTTAATAGTATCAATTCCACTATCTAAAGGAATATGTAGGTTAATTAAGTAAAAATGAATAATAGAAAATAAGACTGCTTTATAATCTGATACCTATGTCAAGGACATTATAAAAAAAGGATTAAGCACAAAGAAGATGATTTCTGTATTGAACAGGAGTCATCTTTTTTTGACTCCATTTATATCTGTAGTTGTTGTAATAAAATAT
>JAAYPK010000002.1 GCA_012519845.1 Clostridiales bacterium | reverse complement strand
TGCAGAATTTGTTCCAAGTAGAGATTCTTTATCAAAGTTACCAGATGTAATAAACAAACTAGTTGAAACAATTTTATTATCAATAGTAGCTACAACTACAGCTGGAATTATAGCATTATTCTTTGGAGTAATGGGCTCAAAGGTAACTAGAATAAATGGAGTAATAAGCACATTTAGTAGATTAATTGCTTCAATATCAAGGAATGTTCCAGATGCAGTATGGGCAATGGTATTTCTTTTATCCTTTGGTCAAAATGTTTTAACAGGATATTTTGCATTGTTTTTAGTTTCTTTTGGAGTATTAACAAGAGCCTTTATAGAAACAATGGATGAATCTAGTAACGAGGCGGTTGAAGCTTTAGAAGCATCTGGGGCATCAAAAGCACAAATCGTATTTCAAGCTATTATTCCATCAAGTATATCTCAGATGATGAGTTGGATATTATATATGATAGAAACAAATATAAGAAGTTCTACTTTAATAGGGATTTTAACAGGAACAGGAATAGGATTTATGTTTGAAGTATATTACAAGAGTATGAATTATTCTGTAGCAAGTCTTGTTGTTATAGCAATTATTATAGCTATTATTTTTATAGAATTTATTTCAAATAGTGTTAGGAGGATAATACTATGATGGAGTTATCATCAAATTCAATAGAATTAAATATGAAAAAGGATTTCACGGGGAAAATCAAAATAAAATCAAAGGATCCTTCTCAAAGATATTTAAAAATAACCTTGGGCGTATTAGGGCTATTAACAGTTATTGGATTTGCAACCTTTGATTATAAGGGGATAGATATAGTTGCAGCTCTAAATGAGACTATGGTAAATCTAAAAACTATGTTTTTAGGGGCAAGCTTATCTCATTTTACTTTTCAAGATGCTTTAATGCAAATAGGAGTAACATTTTCACTTTCGTTTTTAACTACATTAATTGGAGCCGTAATTGCTTTGTTCTTAGCTATATTTGCAGCTAAAAACTTATCTAATAAATTTGTTTCCAATATACTAAAGGGTTTTGTTGCATTTATAAGAGCAATACCTACTGTATTATGGGTGCTAATATTTGCAGTAACAGTAGGTCTTGGAAGTGAAGCAGCTATTATTGGTATGACGTTTCATACTGTTGGATACTTAATTAAGGTATATTCTGAAGCATTTGAAGAACTAGATGAAGGAATTTTAGAAGCACTAAAAGGTAGTGGAGCTAATTTTTGGCAGATTATTTTTCAAGCTGTAATTCCAAGTTCATTAAGATATATTTTGGTATGGACATTTATGAGATTTGAAATAAATTTCACTAATGCAGTTGCGATGGGAGCTGCGGCAGGAGCTGGTGGAATTGGATTTGAATTATTTATGGCAAGCAATTTTTATTTTGATGTGCGTGAAGTAGGATTTATAACAATAGGAGTGTTGATTTGTGCTATTGTACTAGAAATTTTTTCTACTAAAATAAAGACTAAATATCTTAGTAAATAAGCAAGTAGGCTATGATAGAAATATATTTATCATAGCTTACTTGCTTTATTTGCCAATTACCTAAGCAAGCATTCTAAGGTATCAACATTTTTATAGCTATCATTTATTTTTGAATTTATTGTTTTTAAACCATTTTCTAGATTTAATAATAGTATTTTTTCAGTTTCATTTAAAAATCCATTATTACACATTAATTGAGCTAAAAAAACTAGTGAGGTTTTTGTTTCTGCAATTGAAACCTTAATGTCACATAGATCATTTTCTAATGATTTTAATGTTACTGAAACAGGGTCTTTTTGACATATTGAATTTCTATTATCATTATCATTATCATTACAGCAATCAAATATTGTTGTATTCATTGTTATCCTCCTTTGAATATGGATATTACTATATTTTATGAATTAATATAATATATGTTTAATGTTTTTTAGTATATATTGACAAATTACAATGATAGTATTATTGTATAATAGTAAAATTAAATATATTCTTCAGGGTGTGGTGAAATTCCCAACCGGCGGTAAAGCCCGCGAGCTTATTAATAGCAGATTCGGTTAAACTCCGAAGCCGACAGTAAAGTCTGGATGAAAGAAGAAAAAGATATAATATAGTGTATATTATTTTTTGTGCTCTGAAATATTTGTATATTTCAGAGCATTTTTAAATTATATAGCGCATTATTTATTATATTGTTTTATCTTACGCCCTAAGTTTATTTAGGGCGTATTTTTGTTATAGAAAAGGGGGAGGAAATGGATACAAAGTATATGAAAAGAGCTTTAGAGTTAGCTATTAAAGGACAGGGTAAAGTATTACCTAATCCAATGGTAGGTGCAGTAATTGTAAAGGAAGGAAGAATAATTGGTGAAGGTTATCATAAGAAATGTGGTGATTTTCATGCAGAAGTAGATGCATTTAATAATGCTAGTGAGGATGTTATTGGTGCTGAAATGTATGTAACATTAGAACCTTGCTCTCATTATGGAAAAACACCTCCATGTGCAGACAAAATAATTGAAAAAGGAATAAAAAGGGTATATATAGGCATGTTAGATCCTAATCCTTTAGTTCTAGGAAAAGGAGTTCGGAAATTAATAAATGCAGGGATAGAAGTAGACATAGGTATTCTTGAAGAGGAATGTAAAAGGTTAAATGAGGTTTTTATTAAAAATATTACTTTGAAGACTCCTTTTGTAATTCAAAAATGGGCTATGTCTTTAGATGGGAAAATTGCAACTGTTTCAGGAGAATCTAAATGGATATCAGGGGAGGAATCTAGGAAGAATTCACATAAATTAAGAAATGAAGTATGTGGGATTATGGTAGGAATAGGAACAGTATTAAAAGATGATCCAATGTTAACATGCAGAGTAGAGCATGGAAAGAATCCAATAAGAATAGTTGTAGATTCATCTTTAAGGATTCCAATTGAATCAAAGATTGTTGAGACATCAAAGAGTATAAGAACAATTATTGCTACTACAGATAAAGCTAAGGCTGAAAAAATTAAAGTTCTTAAAAATAAGAATATTGAAATAATAAAATGTAGAGATAAAAATGGAAAAGTTAACTTAAAGGAGCTTATGGATAAGTTAATGGAATTAAAAATTTATAGCATTTTACTAGAAGGAGGTAGTTCTTTAAATTATTCCGCCTTAGAGGAGAAAATTGTAGATAAAATTCATGTATACATTGCACCTAAAATATTAGGAGGAGAATTTAGTAAAACTCCAGTAGGAGGTAATGGATTTAAGGAAATAATAGATGGAGTTAGGTTAAAAAACATAGAGTATAAAACTATAGCAAATGACATATTTATTGGAGGCTATGTAGAAAAGGAGGAGACATGTTTACAGGTATAGTAGAAGAGGTTGGAATAGTTGAAGAAATAATAAATCAAGAAGAAAAATCTTTTATTTCCATTAAGTGTAGCAAAGTTTTAGAAAACACTAAAATAGGAGATAGTATATCAACAAATGGAGTATGTTTGACTGTAATTAAAATTGGAAAAGATTATTTTCAAGCTGATGTAATGGGAGAAACTTTAAATAGAAGTAATATAGGAAGATTAAAAAATGGGAGTAAAGTAAATTTAGAAAGAGCATTGACTTTAACAAGCAGACTTGGAGGACATGTTGTAAGTGGACATATTGATGGAGTTGGAGAAATAGTAGATATAAAAAAAGAAGAAATTTCTACTTGGATAACAATTAAAGCTTCTAATGAGATATTAAAATATATAGTTGAAAAAGGGTCCATATCAATTAATGGGGTTAGTTTAACTGTAGCATATGTAGATGAAGTTATTTTTAAGGTTTCAATTATACCACATACATCTTATGAAACAAATTTGATTATGTATAGAGTTGGAGAACAAGTAAATTTAGAATGTGATATTTTAGGTAAATATGTTGAGAAATTAATTAGGAATAATAAAGATGAAAATAAATGCAATATTACAGAAGATTTCTTAATAAGTAATGGATTTATGTAGACGGGAGGTATAATAATGTACAATTTTAATTCCATTGAAGAAGCTATATCAGATATTAAAGAAGGCAAAATGATAGTTGTAGTTGATGATTATGATAGAGAAAATGAAGGGGATTTATTAATGGCTGCTGAAAAGGTTACTCCAGCAGCAATAAATTTTATGTCGAAGTATGGAAGAGGATTAATTTGCACTCCTATGGAAGGAGATTTATTAGATAGAATTGATGTAGGGCCTATGGTTGAAAAAAATACAGATAATCATGAAACGGCTTTTACAGTATCAGTTGATTATAAAGATACTGACACTGGAATTTCAGCTTTTGAAAGAGCATTAACCATTCAAAAATTAATAAATGAAAATTCCATGTCAGAAGATTTTAGGCGACCAGGACATGTATTTCCTTTAAAAGCAAAGAAAGGAGGAGTATTAGAAAGAAATGGTCACACTGAAGCTGCTATAGATTTTGCAAAACTTGCAGGGTTGGCACCTGCTGGAGTAATTTGTGAAATTATGAATGAAGATGGTTATATGGCAAGAACACCTGAATTAATAGAATTTGCTAAAAGACACAACCTTAAAATAGTTACCGTTGCGGATTTAGTGGAGTATAGGAAGAAAAATGAAAAGCTAATAGAAAGAATAGTAGAGACAAAATTACCAACAAAATATGGAGATTTTATTATTTATGGATATAAAAATAAAATAGATGAAAAAGAACATATAGCATTAGTGAAAGGAGATTTGCATAAGGAGGAATCTATATTAGTAAGAATCCATTCAGAATGTCTAACTGGTGACACATTAGGATCAAAAAGATGCGATTGTGGAGAACAGTACGAAGCTGCTATAAATAAAATTGAAAAAGAGGGAAGCGGAGTTTTAATTTATATGAAGCAAGAAGGAAGAGGAATAGGATTATTAAATAAATTAAAAGCATATGCCCTTCAAGATAAAGGATTAGATACTGTTGAAGCTAATATTAAATTAGGATTTCCACCAGATATGAGAGAATATTTTTTAGCAGCTCAAATATTAAAGGATTTAGGGATTACTAAAATTAAGCTTATGACCAATAATCCTAGTAAAATAGAAGGCCTTAAGGAATATGGAATTAATGTGGCTGAAAGGGTGCCATTAATTATTAAAGCTAATGATATAGATGAACAATATTTAAAAGTAAAAAAAGAAAAAATGGAGCATATGTTATAGGAGGATGAAAATGAAAGTATTTGAAGGGAAATTAGTTGCAAGTGATATAAAGATCGGTATTGTTGCAGGTAGATTTAATGAATTTATAGTTTCAAAGCTGCTTGGCGGAGCTTTAGATGGATTAAAAAGACATGGTATAGAGGAAGAAAATATAAGTGTAGCCTGGGTCCCTGGAGCATTTGAAATACCATTAATTGCAAAAAAAATGGCTCAGAACGAAGAATATGATGCTGTTATTTGTTTAGGAGCAGTAATTAAAGGGTCAACTTCTCATTATGACTATGTATGTGCTGAAGTTTCAAAAGGAATTGCTAGTGTATCTTTAGATACAGGAAAGCCAGTAATTTTTGGGGTATTAACAACTGATAATATAGAACAAGCTATAGAAAGGGCGGGGACCAAAGCAGGTAATAAGGGATTTGATGCTGCTGTTACAGCAATTGAAATGGTAAATTTATTAAAAAATATGTGTATTTTTTAAAACCAACAATTATTTAGAGCTGAATGATTAGTCTTTAACTTTATGAAAGTTATAGATTAATCATTCAGCTTATTTTTATTTTATAGGAAATTATATTAACTTTTGAATTGTGGATAACTAATTTGAAATGTCAATTTTAATATTGGAAAATTTTAAGAAAATATTAATGTTTAATTAATATAACAAGTATACTATTAATATAGGAGGGGGATATGAAACGTAAAAATACAAAAAATAAATTTAAAGTAAAAAATATTAAAAGAATAATGATTATTTCCTTTGCAATTTTAATAAGTTGCAGTTTTTTAGCAGGATATTTATATTATAAAAAGAATGGAGAAATAAAATATCTTGATAATATGGGGTTGGGTAAGTATGATATTAGTGGGTTAAAAGATGAGGTGCAGGAAATGGAAGAATCATTAGATGTAAAGAGAATAGACTTTAACTTTGGAAACACTCTTGAAGAGACAAATAATCCGAAGAAGATTATTTTCCATCATACAGCATCAGCACAAATTTCCCCAGAATTATTAAATGAAATACATAAAAGCAAAGGCTGGGAAGGTATAGGATATCATTATTATATAAGAAAAGATGGTACAATATTTTCAGGAAGACCAGAAAAGGCAGTAGGAGCACATGCCTATGGTAATAATAAGGATACTATTGGCATATGTCTTGAAGGAGATTTTGAAATAGAAAAGCCTAATGAAAAGCAATTAAGCTCTTTAGTTAATCTTTCAACATACATAATAATTAAATATAACATAGAAACTATTGTGGGCCATAAAGATTTATGTAATACTTTATGCCCAGGAAAGAATTTTCCAATGGAAGATGTAAATAATAATATTGCTGATAATATAAAAAATAAATTGAAGGAATAAGAATTTAGCCTGTTGATAAAAACAAAGGTTATCCACATAAAAACCATAGAATTCTTGGGAAACTGTGGATAATGTGGATAAAAACCTTTAAAACTGTGGATAACTAACAAAAAATTATGAACAAATTATGAAATCTATTGACACAATATATATTGCATATTAAAAAAAGTAACAACAAAATATAATACTAATAAACAATAATTACAAATTATGATAAAAAATAGAATGCAATATGTGTATAAAGTAAATAATTATACACAAAACTGTGGATAAAAAATGTGCATAATGTGGATAAGTGAGGCAAAAAATGAAATATATCAAGAAAATAATAGAGGCAGAATTTATAGATAGACCTAATAGATTTAATGCAAGAGTACTTTTAGGTGGTAAAGAAATTGTGGTGCATGTGCCTAATACTGGGCGTTGCAAGGAATTGTTAATTAAAGGAACTACAGTTTTGTTAAGAGAAGAATTAAATCCTAATAGAAAGACACAATATGATTTAATAGCTGTGTATAAGTTGGACAAATTAATTAATATAGATTCACAAATTCCTAACAAAGTTGTAAAAGAAGCTTTAGAAAAGAAACTAATAAAAGAATTAAGTAATTACACTGAAATATCAAGTGAAAAAACTTTTGGAAATAGCCGTTTTGATTTTAAGTTAAGTAATAATAAAAATGAAGAATATTATTTGGAAGTAAAGGGTGTGACTTTAGAGGAAAATGGAGAATGTAAATTTCCAGATGCACCAACAGAAAGAGGAAAAAAGCATTTATTGGAATTAATAGAGGCAAAAAAAAGTGGAAAAGGTGCAGGAGTTTTATTTTTGATACAGATGAAGGATGTAATTAGTTTTTCACCAAATTTTGAAAGGGATCCGCTTTTTTCAGAGGCTTTAATTAAAGCTAAAAATGATGGAGTAGATATTTTTGTTTATTGCTGTAAAGTTGATGAAGAACAAATAAGTCTGTACAAAAAAATTCCATTAATTTTATAAATATAATTTGAATTAATTATTTATATTTAACATTAAAGGAGTATAATATTATTATTAATAAAATACTATAGAGGGGGAGGACTCTTGGAAAAATCATCAAAATTTATTCCTGAAATAAAAGGCACCCTAAGAAATCACGTTATAGAAGTACCTCCAATTATTAGAGAATGTGGAGGAATAAAGATTTTTGGGAAAAGAATAAAATCAATTTTATTTACTACAGATGTGGCAATGATAAGAAATTCAAATGCAGATGCAATAATTGCAGTATATCCCTTTACTCCACAACCATTAATAACAGAAGCCTTGATTATGGCTGCTGACGTACCAGTTTTTTGTGGTGTAGGTGGAGGTATCACTCAAGGAAAACGAGTAGTTAATTTAGCATTAGATGCTGAGTTTAAAGGGGCTATGGGGGTAGTAGTAAATTCTCCAACAGCTAATGAGATTGTGGCAAAAATAAGAAATACCATAGATATTCCTGTAATAGTTACAATAGTATCTGAGGATGAGGATATAACAGAAAGAATTGAGGCAGGAGCAACAATTCTAAATATTTCTGGAGGGAAAAATACACCTAAAATAGTTCGTAAAATAAGAGATAAATATCCTACATTTCCAGTAATAGCAACTGGTGGTCCCACTGAAAGCAGTATAAAGGAAACAATCTTAGCGGGAGCTAACGCTATTACTTATACACCACCTACTACGGCTGAAGTAATGGGAGAGTTAATGGATAAATATAGAAATCGATAGGCTAATACATAATCTTAATATTAAATTGGAGGTATAAGGTGAAATTATTTGGAACTATGAAGATTCAAGAAAATGAGCTTACAATTGGAGGAATTAAGGTTACAGAATTAGCGAAAAAATATGGTACACCACTATATATAATGGATGAAGAATTAATAAGAAGTACTTGCAGAGAATATAGCAAGTACTTTATTTTTTGTGAGAATAAAGATTTAGTTAATAATAGAGTTATTTATGCTGGAAAGGCTTTTTTAAATATAGAAATGGTGAAAATAATTGAGGAAGAAGGATTATATTTAGATGTAGTATCAGGGGGAGAACTTATGACAGCATATAAAGGGAATTTTGATATGAGCAGAGTATATTTTCATGGAAACAATAAAAGTAAGGAAGAAATAGAGCTTGGGATAGCAGTAGGTGTGGGAACTTTTGTTGTTGATAATTTCTATGAGTTACGTATGTTGAATGAAATTTCTAAAAAGTATAATAAAATTCAAAAGGTATTACTAAGAGTAATACCTGAAGTTAATACAAATACCCATAAAAGTATTAAAACTGGAGAAAGAAATTCTAAGTTTGGTTTTCCTCTTGAAAGAGAAGGAATTATTAGGGCAGTTGAAGAAACGATTATTTATGAAAATATTGAATTAGCAGGTCTCCATTCTCATATTGGATCTCAGATTTTTGGACTGAAATCTTATTATGAGTCAATATCAATTATGCTTAGATTAATAGATGAAATTGAAAGAACTAAAAAAATAAAAATTAAGGAGTTAGACATTGGGGGGGGATTTGGAATTTATTATGTTGATGGTGATAAGCCTGAGAAAATAAAGGATATATGCATTAGCATTATAGAGTGGGTTAAAAAAGAGTGCTCAAGATTTAAATTAGATATACCAATGCTATCTATAGAACCTGGTAGGTCAATTGTTGGAAATGCAGGAATAACTTTATATGAAATAGGTTCAATAAAAAAAGCAGATAATAATTTGAAAATTATTGCAATAGATGGAGGAATGTATGAAAATATTAGGCCTGCTTTGTATGATTCAAAATATGAATATTCTATAGGAAATAAAATAAATATCATAAAAACAGAAAAAGTTCAGATAGTTGGAAAATGTTGCGAGTCTGGAGATGTATTAGTAAAAAGAGGTTATTTACAATTATGCAAAGAAGAAGATATTTTAGTTTTAATGTCTACAGGTGCATATGGTTATTCCATGGCAAGTAATTACAATAGAATGTTAAAGCCTGCAGTTATTTCTGTAAAGAATGGAGAATCAAAAATTATGGTTAGAAGACAAACTTATGATGATATTGTAAAAAATGATATTTTTTAAATAGTAGTATGCTATAATTAAATAAAATTATAAACTGAGAGGTATCTTATTAAATGAAAAATGGACATAAGAAAAAGAATTCATTAGAAATAATTTTAGAATTAAAGGAATTTATTTTTTGTATAGCTTTAGCATTAATTTTGGCAATATTAATAAATAAATTTTTAATATATAGTGTAACTATTCCATCAGAATCAATGGAGCCAACATTAAATGTTGAGGACAGATTATTTATATCAAAAATATATAATTATGAAAAAATACAAAGAGGGGATATATTAGTTTTTTATTCTGAGGAAGCTGATGATACTTATATTAAAAGAGTAATAGGATTGCCAGGAGATAAAGTAGAAATAAAATTAGGAAAAGTATATGTTAATAATGAAGAATTGGTTGAAAATTATGTAGAAAATAATGATGATACTTTTTCAGCCACCTATGAGGTTCCAGAAGGAAAATACTTCTTTTTAGGAGATAATAGAGAGATATCAAAAGATAGCAGAAGATGGATTAATCCATACATTGATGAAAAAGATATACAAGGAAAAGCACAAATAAGAATATATCCGTTAAATAGAATAGGATTTATTAGTTAAAAAGTTTTAGTACAAAAAGGGATGTGGCATTAAATGGGGAATGGTTCTGAAGGAATTAGTAATAATACAATAAGGAGAAGAATTAATAGAAAAAGAAGAAATAGAAAAAATAGAAATAATTTTATATTTGAATGGGTAATTCCAATAATTTTAGTGGCTATCATTGCTTTTTCAATTAATAAATTTATCCTAATTAAAGTTGAGATTCCTAGTGAATCAATGGTTCCAACTTTAAATGTTGAGGATCAATTATATGCTACTAAAATATATAATAAGGATAATATTAAAAGAGGAGATATTCTTGTTTTTTATTCAGAAGAATTAGGGGAACTATTAATTAAGAGATGTATTGGTATTCCAGGGGATGATATAGTAATTAATGATGGAAAGGTTACAGTTAATGGGGAAGAAATACAGGAAGATTACGTTAAAAACCAATCTCATAATTATGGTGAATATCATGTGCCAGAAGGTAAATATTTTTTCCTAGGAGATAATAGGGCAGTTTCTAAAGATTCAAGCAAATGGATAAACCCTTATATTGATGGAGATGATATAAAAGCAAAAGCTCAATTGAAAGTATATCCAATTAAAGATTTTGGACTAATAAAATAAGTGAAAAATTAATAATTAATTATAGCTTTAATATGGTATACTTAATATTTAGAAAGATTAAAATAAATGCACGAAAGAGGTGGATGTAGCTGTGGAAAAAGACCCTAAAAAGGGAAAGATTAATTTAATAATATATTTTGTGCTTATTCTTAGTTTAGTTATTATGATGAATTACTTTAAAACGACTTTTACAAATAAAGAAATTACATATAGTGATTTTAAAACTATGGTAGCAAACAATGAGGTTCAAGAAGCGACAATTACTGGAGAGAGCATATCAATTGTACCAAAAGACAATACTGAGTATTCAGGTAAAAAGCTTTATACAATTAGAGTATCAGATGATAAACTAGTAGAAGACTTAACAAAAGCGGGAGTAGAGTTTAGTGGAAAAGATGACAGAACATCTCTATTAATAAATATTATAGGGAGCTGGGTTTTACCATTTGTTCTGATTTTTGTTTTTTGGAAATTTGTATTATCAAAAGCTGTTGGAAAAATGGGTGGAGGAATTGGCTCCATAAGTAAAAATAAAGCAAAAGTATATGTAGAAAATGAAATAGGAGTTACTTTTAAAGATGTAGCAGGTCAAGAAGAAGCTAAGGAATCTTTAGAAGAAGTTATAGGATATTTAAATAATCCTTCAAAATATACAGAGATAGGAGCAAAGTTACCTAAGGGAGTTTTATTAGTTGGCCCTCCAGGAACAGGGAAAACATTAATTGCTAAAGCTGTTGCAGGCGAAGCTAAAGTACCGTTTTTTTCATTGTCTGGTTCAAGTTTTGTTGAAATGTTTGTTGGAGTAGGTGCATCAAGAGTAAGAGAACTATTTAAAGATGCAGAACAGAAGGCACCTTGTATTATATTCATTGATGAAGTTGATGCAATAGGTAAAAGTAGAGATAGTCAATTACAAAGTAATGATGAAAGAGAGCAAACCTTAAATCAATTATTATCTGAAATGGATGGCTTTGATTCATCTAAGGGAATAGTTATATTAGCAGCAACTAATAGACCAGAAGTATTAGATAAAGCACTTTTAAGACCAGGAAGATTTGATAGAAGGGTTATTGTTGATAGACCAGATTTTAAAGGTAGAGAGGCAATATTAAAGGTTCATGCAAAAAATGTATGTTTAGATTCAGAGGTTGATTTAGTTGAAGTTGCAAAAGGTACTCCAGGTGCGGTAGGTGCAGATTTAGCTAATATAGTTAATGAAGCAGCCCTTAGAGCTGTAAAACATGGAAGGAATAAAGTTCTTCAAGAAGATTTAAGAGATGCAGTTGAAGTAATAATAGCAGGAAAAGAAAAAAAAGACAGAATTTTATCTACAAAAGAAAAAAGAATGGTAGCTTTTCATGAAGTAGGACACGCGTTAGTTGCAGCATTATTGAAAGGAACAGATCCGGTTCATAAAATAACTATTGTTCCTAGAACTATGGGTGCATTAGGATATACAATGCAACTACCTGAAGAAGAAAAATATTTGATTTCTAAAGATGAATTAATGAATCAAATTATTGTTATGTTAGGTGGTCGATCTGCAGAAGAAGAGGTATTTAACATAATATCAACGGGAGCATCAAATGATATAGAAAGAGCTACGGAAACTGCAAGAAAAATTGTTACCATATATGGTATGAGTGATAGATTTGATATGATGGCTTTAGAGTCTGTACAAAACAGATATTTAGATGGAAGGGCAGTAAGAAATTGCAGTGAAGAAACATCTACAATAATTGATGAAGAAGTATTAAAAATTATAAGAGAAGCTCATAAGAAAGCAAGGAATATTCTAAAAGAAAATAGAGATTTATTAGATAAAATCTCAGAAATACTTATAGAAAAAGAAACATTATTTGGCGATGAATTTATGGAAATAGTTGTTGAAAAATATCCTGAGCTAAAAAAAGAAGAGGAATAGGATATTATAGGGGTTGTTGTTAGATAATTATTTATCAAAAACAATAATCCCTTTTACAATTAAAGGAATGCTTTGAAATGACAGATTGTAGGAGTGTGGTTATTTTTGAATAAAGAAATGGAGTTTCAAATTGAAAGTAGTAATTTATTAGAAACTTTAAGAATATTGGATAAGGAAATTTTAGAGAGTATAGTTAAACGGAAGCAGATATCAGAGTATATAGTAAATTCAAGAAAAGAATATTTAGAAGAATATAAAGATGATGAGGATAAAATAATTGATTATTTTGATCATGAAGAGTATGCAAGAGAAGAAGCTTATAGAATAATAGATAAGCAGCTTAAGGAGTTAACAATATTAAAGGAATCTCCATACTTTGGGAAAATAACAATTAGCTATGAAGATCTAGGAGTATTAGAGTTATATATAGGAAGATTTGGAGTAACTATAGAGGGAAAATATGAGCCAGTTATAGTAGATTGGAGAGCTCCTGTTGCGTCTTTATTTTACAAGGGAACTTTAGGGGATGCAGAATATAATACCCCAGATGGGATAGTATCTACTAAAATTGTTGGCAGAAGACAATTAATTATTAAAAAAGGTGAATTAAAGGGTGTATTTGATTCAGCAATAGATGTAAAGGATGAAATTTTACAGATGGTGTTAACCTCTAATTCTGGTGACTCATTAAAAGATATAGTTATGACTATTCAAAAGGAACAGGATGAAATAATTAGAGCACCAAAGGATAAAGTTGTTGTGGTTAATGGAGTAGCTGGGTCTGGAAAGACAACAATAGCTCTTCATAGAGTATCTTATTTATTATATAATTTTAGAAAACAATTTGGGGATAAAGTATTAATTTTAGGACCTAATGATATTTTTATGGATTATATTTCACAAGTTTTGCCTACCCTTGGAGAGGATGGGGTTTGTCAAAAAACATTTGAAACCTTTATGATGGAAGAGCTTGAAATAGGTGAAGATATAATTAGCTTTTCTAAGTATATTGAAGATGCAATACAAGGTAATGAAAGTGCATTAGAAGATTATAAATATAAAGGATCTAGTGAATTTATAAAAATACTAGATAATACTATTTTGAAAATGAATAAAGATTATTTTCAAATTAATGCTATACTTTTCTTTGGAGAAGAAATTGTATCAAAAGTAGAAATAGAAGATATGTTTAATAATTATTATTCTAATATGCCTTTATTTAGGAGAAGCGAAAAAATAAAAAGAATATTAACATCTAAGATTAAAGATAAAAGAGATGAACTTGTAAGAAAGCTAAATAATGAAATTAAAAAAAGGATTGAAGAGTTATCTCCAGAAGAATTAGCAGTGGAAAAAGTTAATATAGATTTTACTAGACGTATTAAAATAAGAGAGATAATTCGTGAAGTTATGAATGCAAGGAATTATTTAGATAGCTGGATAAATCATGAGGATGTTATTAGTATTTATAAAAAAATAACTAATACTAATAAATTAGGTTATATGGATTTGTCTGGAATAATGTATTTAATGGTAAAGTTACAAGGAAAAAAATGTAGCAAGAAATTTAAGCATATTGTAATTGATGAGGCACAAGACTATACAATGACACAATTTAAGTTACTAAAAGAGCTAACAGGATGTAAAAGTTATACTATAGTTGGAGATACTAACCAAAGGCTTATAGAAATAGATGAAGAACCTGCTATGTTGCATTTAGAAGAATTATTTGAAGACAATTGTGAGTTGTATAAATTAAATAAAAGTTATAGATCAACACAGCAAATAATGGAATATGCTAATAAATTTTTACATGAAAAAAATGTGATAGTACCATTTGTTAGAAAAGGTGAAGCTGTATTAGAAGAAGAAACTACAGATAATATAGATACTGTAGAAACAATAATTTCAATTATAGAAGACTATAGAGAAGAAGGATTAGAAAATATAGCTGTTATTGCTAGAAGTGTTAATGAAATAAATCAGGTAGCAAATGAATTAAAAGAACGAATTAAAATTCAAATTTTTAATCATGATGATATGATATATAACGGAGGAAATGTGTTAATACCAGCTTATTATGCAAAGGGATTAGAGTTTGATGGAGTTATTTTATTAGATGAATTAAATAATACAAAGGATTTAGTAAAATATATTATGTGCACAAGGGCTTTACATAGATTGTCAGTAATAAAAAATATAGCATCAAATTAAAAATTAATTAGATGCCATATTGATATAGATTTCATAATATATAATATAAGAAAAATAAAAAACAAAGCAATTGTAAATATTAGGGAAAAAGCATTAACGCCACCATTAGTTTTAATAGCATTTAAATCAATGGTTGGTGTTTTTTCTTTTAACATAAAAATTCTATTAATTGCAAATTTAATATATGAACAATTGGCTACTAAAGCAGAAATTGTTGATATTAATAAATAAATAAAAGGAATATATGATGTTAAAAATAAAGTTGAAAGAAATAATAGAATAAATGTTATACATGATTCTAAATACATTTTTCTATATGCAAACCAAATAAATGGACATGCAAAACAGATCCAATTCCAAGACAAAAAAGATGAATCTAATTGATATCTAGAACATTTTTCCATATAATATGAAGTTGAATTTGGACCAATAAATGCAATTATATCACTGGGATAAATATTAGTTTTATTATTTTTTATACAATTTTTATTAATACAGGTATTATTAATTAATTGATGTCCACAATATTTACAATACATAATAAATTGCTACTCCTTTCAAATTATAAAAAATTAGTATCAATAGTAATAATACAATCATAATCAGGGTGTATTTTTTTTATTTCAGTTATTATATTCTCTTTTATAGTATCTTTATTTGGTATAGATCTATCTGGCGAAATTACTATATCAAATATAAGATTTTTATTTTCTCCTTCTCCTACAACCCTAAAATCATGCATTGATTTTATATACGGATAAGCAGAAATTATAGTATTAAGTTCATCATAAGCAGTAAGATTTTCCTGATTAATCATACAAATTGGATCCATATGAATAACTAATAGTATATTTAGTTTTTTAGAAATTTCTCTTTCAGCTAAATCAATTACTTCATGAATAGTCATAATAGAAATATCAGATGGAACTTCAGCGTGAATTGAAGCCATACATTTGCCAGGACCGTAGTTATGAATAATTAAATCGTGAATACCAATAATATGGTCATAAGATAAAACCATTTTTTTTATGTTTTTAACTAATTCAGCATCAGGAGCTTCACCAAGTAATGGGTTAATTGTATCTTTAACTAAATTAAATCCAGAATAAACAATAAATATAGCTACGAAGAAACCAAAATATCCATCAATAGGGAAGGTAATAAATTTTGATGCTAAAAATGAAATAGCCACACATGATGAAGTAAAGACATCACCTAAAGCATCAACTGAAGAGGCTTTTAATGCTTGGGAGTTGATTTTTTCACCAATAAATTTATTAAACCTAGATAACCATAACTTTAAAAAAATTGAAATTAACAACAAAATAAAAGGTATTAGTTCAAATTCAATTTTGCTAGGATTAAGTATTTTGTTAATAGAAGACTTTATAAATTGGAACCCAACAAGCATTACTAAAAAAGCAACAATTAATGCCGAAATATACTCCATTCTTCCATGGCCAAAAGGATGCTCTTCATCCGCAGGTTTATTTGCCATTTTAAAGCCAACAATTGTTATTATTGAAGAAAAGGCATCAGATAAATTATTGAAGGCATCAGCGGTTATTGCAATACTTGATACTATTAAACCAACCAATAATTTTACAACAAAAAGAATAAAATTTATAATAATTCCAACAACTCCACCTAACACGCCGTAGGAACCTCTAACCTTTTCATCGGTAGTTAATTCGCTGTTTTTAATAAATTTATCAACTAAAAGTTTAGATAACAAAAATAACACCCCTTATTTTTTACTAGTTTATATATTATTGTATATTAGCTAGAAGTAATAATCAAACATTATCATTATAATAAAAATAAAATAACATAAATAAGAATATTTTGTTAAAATAGAATATATCAAAATTGATTTATTAATAAGGAGATAAAAATGAATAAAAAATTAGCTCAAGAATTAATTGATTTTATACAAGAAAGTCCAACAGCTTTTCATGGAACCAATGAAATAAAAAAAATATTGTCTACTTTTGGCTATGTAGAATTACAAGAAGGGGAAAAATGGAACATACAGGAGAATGGTAAATATTTTTTAACAAAAAATAACTCTGCACTTATTGCATTTGAAATTGGAAATGGTAAAATAGAGGAAAAAGGTTTTAGAATAATAGGTGCACATACTGATTCACCAGGATTCAAAATAAAACCAAAGTGTCAAATTAATGTTGAAAATCACTACATAAAGCTTAATACAGAAGTATATGGAGGACCTATTTTAAGCACATGGTTTGACAGACCATTATCTATTGCTGGAAGAGTTCTTTTAAAGGGAAAATCTATTTTGCATCCAAGAGAAAGATTAATAAATATAAAAAAGCCACTATTAGTTATTCCTAATTTAGCAATTCATATGAATAGGAGTGTAAATGAAGGCTATAGTATTAATAAGCAAAAAGATACGTTACCTCTTATGGGATATATAAATGAAAAGCTAGAAGAAGATAATTTACTAATAAATATTATAAGTGAAGAATTGAAAGTACAAAAAGATGAAATCTTAGATTTTGATTTATTTCTTTATGAGTATGAAAAAGGAACTATATTAGGAATAAATGATGAATTTATTTCTGCATCAAGGTTAGATGATTTATGGATGGTTCATGCTGGTTACAAAGCATTAATAGAAAGCATTGAAAATCAAAGTACAAAAGTACTGATTTGTATTGACAATGAAGAAATAGGAAGCTTAACTTCTCAGGGAGCACATTCATCATTTATTAAAAATATCCTTGAGAGAATTTGTTTGTCTATGGGGAAAAATAAGGAGGAATTTTATCGAGCATTATCTAATTCAGCTATGATATCTGCAGATTTAGCTCATGCACTTCATCCAAATGTTGTGGAAAAGCACGACCCGACCAATAGACCAGTTTTGGGAAAGGGGCCAGTTATAAAAATAGCGGCAAGTGGTAGTTATTCTACAGATGGGTATTCAGCTGCAATATTTAAAGGATTATGTGAAAATGCTAAAATTCCTTATCAAGTTTTTGTTAATAGATCTGATGTTCGTGGGGGGACTACAATTGGGCCAATGATGTCTTCTGATTTATCAATACCAGTTATTGATATGGGGGCACCATTAATTGGTATGCATTCAATTAGAGAGCTTGGATCAGTTTGCGATAATAAGTATACAATAGATTTATTTAGGGAATTTTATAACAATTAGTAGGAGTTGAGGGGATGAATAATAAAAGGGGAATTGCTTTAATTAGTTTATTATTATTGACGTTAGTTGGGATAGTGTCATTTGGAGTTATATCAGATAATAAATTGAAGAGAAAGAATCAAGAAGAATATAATGAATGGCTTAAGGAGAAAAAGCAAGAAAGTGTTTTAGGAGTGTCTGAAAAGACTGAAGAAGAAAAATCTGATTTTTATACTAAAATACTATTAAAAGAGAAGGTTAATATATTAATTATTGGAGATAGAATAGCCTTAAGTGATGGTAGGGATAGTCAGAATGGAATTTGGAGTGAAGGGATAAAATATATACTAAATAAAAACTATGGTGTTAATTCAGAAGTGAAAATACTGGCAGAAAGTACAGATAGTATCGATAAGGCTTTAGTATATGCAAATAGCAATATAATAGGTAACTATGATTTAATAATAATGTGCTATGGATACAATGATAGTTTAGGAAGTACAGATTTAAACAAGTTCAAATATATTTATAATCAAGCAATTAAGAAAGCTAAAGAGAATAATGAAAGTTCTGTAAAAATGATTTTAGTTCCAAGCAACATAAGTAAAGATAATAATTATAGAAAAGCAATAATTGATATTGGAAATGAAAATTCAATTAATATTATAGATCCAAAAGAGATTATGGATTTATCAGGTAAAAAAGAGAATACATACCTTAATGGAGATTTACCTAATGATATTGGGTACCAAATATATACTCAAGCAATAGAAAAAGCAATAAATGAAGAGCTTTCTAAAAGATAAGAATTAAATTAGGGTATTATAACTGATGCATTCATTTATAATACCCTTTTATATTGTATATTAAAAATCATCTTCATTATTTGATTCTAGTTCTTCAGTATAATCAAATTCTTGCCATGCAATATTATTAACTACTATAGGATCAGTAGCAGGACTTGGAATAAATGTTGAATCTCCGGAAGGAGAAAAACTTTGGAGCTTTTTTCCGCTTTTATCATAATCTGTTCTCATTTTAGGCAGATAAGGTTTTTCTTTACTCATAAATTACACCTCCTTTCTAATATTTTGTCCTAAGTTTTATAAAATAATTCCTATACTATTTATTGAGGATAGTTATTTTAAAATAATTATGCTATAATTTCAAAGTAAAAATATTTGAAAAAAAGTTATTTTTTTAGGAGGAAAAAGCTTTGGCTGATTATATAAATGAAATTAAAAAGAGAAGAACATTTGCTATTATTTCTCACCCTGATGCAGGTAAAACTACATTAACTGAAAAGTTTTTGTTATATGGTGGTGCAATAAGATTAGCTGGCTCTGTAAAAGCAAGAAAGGCATCTAAACATGCAGTATCTGATTGGATGGAAATTGAAAAGCAAAGAGGAATTTCAGTAACTTCATCTGTAATGCAATTTAATTACAATAATCATTGTATAAATATTTTAGATACTCCAGGTCACCAAGATTTCTCAGAAGATACATATAGAACTTTAATGGCAGCGGACTCTGCAGTTATGGTTGTTGATGCTGCTAAGGGTGTGGAAGATCAAACAAGAAAATTATTTCATGTATGTTCACTTAGAGAAATGCCTATATTTACATTTATTAATAAAATGGATAGGGAAGCACAGGATCCATTCAAATTATTAGATGATATTGAAAATGAACTTGGAATAAAAACATATCCTATTAACTGGCCTATTGGTTCAGGAAAAGAATTTAAAGGGGTATATGAAAGAGATAAGAAAAGAATTATAGCATTCCAAGGTGGAGACCATGGACAAAAAGAAGTTATGGCAATTGAAGGAAGCGTAGATGATGAAAAATTCAGAGAAATACTTGGAGATGCCTTACATGACAAATTAATGGAAGATATTGAGCTTCTTGATATTGCTGGAGATGAATTTGATTTAGAAAAAGTTAGAAGAGGTGAACTAACACCTGTATTTTTCGGATCAGCATTAACTAATTTCGGGGTTGAACCATTTCTTGAACATTTTCTAGAAATGACTACAGCGCCACTTTCTAGAAACTCATCAATTGGAGAAATAGATCCACTAGATGATAAATTTTCTGCTTTTGTTTTCAAAATTCAAGCTAATATGAATAAAGCTCACAGGGATAGAATAGCTTTTATGAGAATATGTTCTGGTAAATTTGAAAAAGGTATGGAAGTATATCATATGCAAGGGGAGAAAAAAATAAAACTTTCCCAACCACAACAATTTATGGCCCAAGATAGGGAAGTAGTAGAAGAAGCTTATGCAGGGGATATAATTGGTGTTTTTGATCCAGGGATATTTTCTATAGGAGATACATTATGTACTTCATCTAAAAAATTTAAATTTGAAGGAATCCCAGCTTTTGCACCGGAACATTTTGCAAGAGTTAGACCTGTTGATACTATGAAAAGAAAACAATTTATAAAAGGAATAACACAAATTGCTCAAGAAGGTGCAATACAAGTATTTAAAGAACTTCATATAGGGATGGAGGAAATAATAGTAGGGGTAGTTGGTGTATTACAATTTGAGGTTTTAGAGTATAGACTAAATAATGAATATAATGTAGAAATAAAGATGGAACAACTTCCATTTAGATTTGTCAGATGGATAGAAAATAAAGATATTGATCCTGACAACCTTAACTTAACATCTGATACAAAGAAAGTTAAAGATTTAAGAGACAGGAATTTACTTATTTTTCAAAATGACTGGGGTATTAGTTGGGCATTAGACCATAATAATGGTATAATATTATCAGATGTTGGTAAAATAGAATAAGATAAAAGGGGATGGGTGAATAATAATGAGTGAAGAGAGCATAAGAATACAAGATATTATAGATTCTATAAAGAAAAGATGGGTAATGATTTTGACTATCACATTAGTAATCACGGCGACAGTATCTATTTTAAATTTCTTTGTAATTAAACCTAAATACAAAGCTTCAACAAAATTATTTATAGGTAAAGAAAGTGTAGATGGTGAGCAAACTTATAATAATAGTGATGTTCAATTATATAAAAATTTATTAAAAACATATTCTGATGTTATACAGACTAATGATTTAGTAACTAGAGCTTTTACTAATGAAGGAATAGACTTAGATTCTAAAGTAGCTTTAAATTCATTAACTGTTGAGCCAAAAACTGATACACAGATTCTAGAAATATCATTTGTATCTGGAGACAAGCAGTTATGTATGGATGTTGTAGGAGCTATAGCTGATGAATTTGTAACAACATCAACTAAGTTAATTTCTAATTCAAACGTTCAAATAATAGAACAAGTTAAATTACCAGAGAATCCTATAAGCCCAAATAAAAAATTAAATATAGCAATAGCATTTTTAATTAGTTTATTATTAAGTATAGGAATTGCTTTGTTAATGGGAATGTTAGACACTACAGTTAAAGATAAAGAAAAATTAGAAGAGGTTCTTGGGTTGCCAGTATTAGGTGTTATTCCTGATACAGATAAGATTAAATAAAGGGGAGTTTGTTATGTTTATAGTAGAGGAAAAGCCTAAGTCAATAGTTTCTGAAAATTACAGGGTATTAAGAACTAATATTCAATATTCATCTTTTGATAAAGATATAAAATCAATTGTAATTACAAGTTCTGAACCAAGTGAAGGAAAATCAACAACTGCAGGGAATATAGCACTGTCATTTGCCCAAACCAATGAAAAAACTATAATAGTGGATTGTGATTTAAGAAAGCCATCTTTACATAAAAAATTTAAAGTCTCTAATTTATTAGGATTATCAGATGTGCTTATTGGGAAGGAATCTTTAGAAGGATCAGTAAACAAATATAACGATTACTTAGATATATTAACTTCAGGTAAAATACCTCCAAATCCAGCCGAAATGTTAGGATCTAAAACTATGGAAAAATTACTAGAAGTTTTAAAAGAAAAATATAGATATGTTATTTTAGATACTGCACCACTTCAAGCTGTTACTGATGCACAAATATTATCAACTAAGGTTGATGGAATAATACTTGTTATAAGGGCAGAAAAAACTAAAAAAGAATCAATGTTACAAGCCAAAGGGCTTTTAGAAAAAGTAGGGGCTAATATTATAGGTACAGTATTAAATGGTGTAGAGAGTTCTAGACATAAATATTATTATTACTATGGAAATGAGAAATAGAAATAGAGGTGGAAATATATGATAGACATACACTCACATATTTTACCTGGTATTGATGATGGAGCTAAAAATCAAGAAGAAACTTTAGAAATGTTAAAGACAGCAGAAAAGGATGGAACAAAAAAGATTATTGCTACTCCGCATTACTGTAAAGAATATGCAGAAGAGCCTTTATGTAAAGTGAATGAATTGTTGCATAGTATAAGAGAGTTAGTAAAAGATAATAACATTGATTTGGAAATATTTGCAGGGCAAGAAATATATATTTTTGATAACATAATTAATTACTATAAAGAAGGAATAATAGGAACAATAAATAAAACAAAATATATGCTTATAGAATTTCCTATGAATAGTTTTAAAGATAATACATTGGACTTGCTATATGAACTTCAATTATTGGGTGTACAACCAATAATAGCTCACCCTGAGAGATATTTGCCTATTATTAAAAATCCAAGAGAAATTAACAAATTTATAGAAGAGGGCATGTTATTTCAATTAAATGCAGGTAGTATTACAGGAAAGTTTGGTAAAGATGTTATGAGAACTTGTAAGGTTTTATTAGAGAATAATATGTATAGTTTTATTGGATCAGATGCTCATAATACTGGAAAAAGAAATACATCTATGAAAGAAAGTATTAATTATTTAAAAAGTAATTTTGATATTATTGGTGATAGCTTTGCTAAAAATGGACAAAAATTATTAGACAATATAAATGTTGATTTTATAGGAAACAAAATTCAAAATAAAAAGAGCATATTTGATATATTTAAAAAATAAAAAATAAAAAAGGCTTGATTAATTCATAGCCTTTTATTTTTAGAAAGTGGGGGAAAGTATGAAAGGGATTGTATTAGCAGGCGGATCTGGGACAAGACTTTATCCAGTAACCAAAGCTATTTCAAAACAAATTGTACCAATATATGATAAACCAATGATTTATTATCCTATGTCTGTATTAATGCTAGCAGGTATAAAAGAAATATTAATTATTTCTACGCCAAGGGATATTACAGTTTTTCAAGAATTATTTGGAGATGGATCAGATTTAGGATTAATTATTGAATATAAAGTTCAAGAAAAGCCAAATGGTTTAGCAGAGGCATTTTTAATAGGTGAAGAATTTATAGGTAATGATTCAGTAGCAATGATTTTAGGGGATAATATATTTTATGGTCAAAGCTTTTCAGCTACACTAAAAAAGGTTGCGAAATTAAAAAAAGGTGCATATATTTTTGGATATTATGTTCAAAATCCAAAGGCTTTTGGAGTAGTAGAATTTGATGAGAATGATAATGTTATTTCCATTGAAGAAAAACCAGAAGTACCTAAATCAAAATATGCAGTTCCTGGTTTATATTTTTATGACAACTCTGTAATAAAAAAGGTAAAAGAATTAAAACCATCTTCAAGAGGCGAACTTGAAATTACAGATTTAAATAGAATGTATTTAAAAGAAAAAAAATTAAAGGTGAATCTATTAGGAAGAGGTATGGCATGGCTTGATACTGGAACGCATGCTTCAATGCTTCAAGCATCTAATTTCGTTGAAGCTGTTCAAAATACTCAAGGAACATATATAGCCTGCCTTGAGGAAATTGCTTATAGGCAAAAATGGATTACATCAGATAAAGTAAAAGAGCTAGCAGAGCCTTTACTAAAGACTGGATATGGAAAATATTTATTAGAAATAATTAATGAATAAAGAGGGGATAATTTTGGGTAAGTTTATTTTTACAGAAACTAAAATACAAGGAGTATACATAATAGAGCAAACTTTGTTTGGAGACAATAGAGGATATTTTATGGAGTCGTATAATAAAGAAGATTTCAAGGAAGCAGGAATAAATGTGGATTTTGTCCAAGATAATGAGTCAAAATCAGTAAAGGGAGTTTTAAGAGGATTACATTTTCAAACAAAACATTCTCAAGGAAAATTGGTTAGAGTTACAAAAGGCGAGGTTTTTGATGTTGCAGTTGATTTAAGAAAGGGGTCTCCTACCTTTGGAAAATGGGAGGGTGTTCTTTTAAGTGAGGAAAACAAAAAGCAATTCTATATTCCAGAAGGATTTGCTCATGGTTTTCTAGTATTATCTGATGAAGCAATTTTTAACTACAAATGTACAGATTTCTATGCTCCAGAATATGAGTCTGGTATATTGTGGAATGATAATGAAGTGGGAATAAAGTGGCCTATAGAAGGAATTGATAATATTATTTTATCTGAAAAAGATAAGGCCCATAAGAAATTAAGTGAAATAGAAATACCATTTCAATTTAGTTAAAGCTTAGGGGGAATTATGGAAATATTAATTACAGGTGGAAATGGGCAGTTAGCCAATGAAATAAAAGGAATAATTAATACTGGTAAAAGCGATATAGGAAAAATAAATACTAATAATATTAATAGTATCTTTTATGGGAGCAAAGAACTAGATATATCAAATCATAAACAAGTTAATGATGTAATTAATAGAGTTAAACCAGATATTGTAATCAATTGTGCTGCATATACTAATGTTGATGGATGTGAAACTGATCCGGATAAAGCCTTTATGGTTAATTCAATTGGCCCTAGAAATTTAGCCATTGAATGTGAAAAGATAGGAGCTAAATTAGTTCACATATCTACTGATTATATTTTTTCTGGCGATTCAAATAAGCCACAAAAAGAATACGATTTGGCAAATCCTAAAAGTATATATGGATCAACTAAATTAATGGGAGAAAACTATGTTAGAGAATTTTCTTCAAAATATTTTATTATAAGGACATCATGGCTATATGGAGAGAAAGGAAATAATTTTGTTTACACTATAATTAACTTAGCTAAAACAAAAAAGGAGATTATGGTGGTTAATGATCAAATTGGTAATCCCACTAATGCAAATGATGTTGCATTTCATATACTAAAATTAATTAATACAGAAGAATATGGTATATATAATTGTACAGGTGAAGGTGAATGTAGTTGGTATGATTTTGCTAAGAGAATAGTTGATTTATTAGGGGAAGATTGTATTGTAAATCCATGTACTACAGAAGAATTTCCAAGACCGGCTAAAAGACCAGCTTATTCTTCATTAGATAATATGATGCTTAGATGTACAGTGGGAAATGATATGAGGCAGTGGAAAGATGCAATAGATTGTTTTATGAAAAAATATATGAAAGTAGAGGGTAATAGAAAATGAAAACATATTTAGTTACTGGTGGCGCAGGATTTATAGGATCAAATTTTGTTATTTATATGATTAATAAATATCCAGATATTAAGATTATTAATTTAGATGCATTAACATATGCAGGAAATTTAGAAAACTTAAAATCTATTGAAAATAATAATAATCATATTTTTATACATGGAGATATTGGTGATAAAGAATTAGTAAGTGAATTATTTCATAAATATGATATTGATTATGTGGTTAATTTTGCAGCTGAATCACATGTAGATAGAAGTATTAAAGAGCCTGAGGTTTTTGTAAAAACTAATGTACTTGGAACTGTAAATTTATTAAATTGCGCAAAAGAAGCATGGTTTAATGAAGAAAAAGGTTGGAAAGAAGGAGTAAAATATCTTCAAGTTTCTACTGATGAAGTATACGGATCTTTAGGCGAAGAAGGATATTTTATGGAAACTACCCCTCTAGATCCTCATAGCCCATATTCTTCAAGTAAAGCTGGGGCAGATTTAATGGTTAAAGCCTATGGGGATACCTATAAAATGCCTATTAATATTACAAGATGTTCAAATAATTATGGTCCATATCAATTTCCTGAAAAGTTAATTCCGTTATTAATAAATAATTGTTTACAGCATAGAGACCTACCTATATATGGTGATGGTATGAATATAAGAGATTGGCTTTTTGTTGAAGATCATTGCAAAGCAATAGATATGGTTATTAATAAAGGTAAGATTGGACAAGTATACAATGTTGGAGGACATAATGAAAGAACCAACATTCAAATTGTTGATACAGTAATAGAATATCTAAATAAAAATGTTGATACTAGCATTACTGAGGAATTAAAGAAATTCGTTAAAGATAGAAAAGGTCATGATAAAAGGTATGGTATAGATCCAACTAAAATTAAAGAGGATTTAGGATGGTATCCAGAAACATCTTTTGAAGTTGGAATTAAAAAGACAATAAAATGGTATTTAGACAATAAAGAATGGATGGAGAATATTACATCTGGAGATTATACAAAATACTACAAAATAATGTATCAATAAAATAAAATGTATAATTATATTAACAAAAAATGCAAAAACAATTAAATAGTTGTAAATTTTGAGCAAATAAAGAATATTCGCATATTAATTAGTTGATTTGATTATTGTTATTACTTATAATTCTTAGTGTACAAATAAATAATGAAAGGAGGGATAAAGGAGTGAAAAAAGGCTTAAAAAGATGCGCAGTATTGTTATTGTGTATTTTTACTTTTTCTTTAATTGACACTTCGATGTTTACAATAATAGCAAAAGCAGACACTACCTTAACTCCAATAATGGGACAAGGGTCTTTAAACAAGAACCAAATGATAAATAGTCTACTTAATAGAAATAAAAGATTAACAGTAAGAGAAATTCGTGACTTTGTAGATTTCACCATTTCAGAAGCGAATATTGAGGGGGTAAATTATGATATTTTATTTTCTCAAATGATGCTTGAAACCAATTATTTAAATTTTGGTGGAGATGTACAAGCTTCTCAAAATAATTTTGCGGGTATTGGTGCCACTGGAGGTGGAAATCCAGGTAACAGCTTTCCAACTGTACAAATAGGAATAAGGGCAGTAGTTCAACATTTAAAGGCTTATGCATCTACAGAACCTTTAAAACAATCTTGTGTTGATCCACGATTTCAATATGTAAAAAGAGGTTCTGCAGAATATGTAGAATATCTTGGTATTCAAGAAAATCCAAATGGAGCTGGATGGGCATCAGCGAAGGATTATGGAAAGAGTATATTAAATGTTTTGAGCAATATAAGAACATTATCATCAACGCAACAGTATTCATTAATAACTTCATTTAATGTTGTAGGAGACAGAACTACAAAATCAACATTATCTATTTCTGTTGGGGCTGAACTATCAGGAGATACGTTATATAGAATAGCAGCAGTTGATAGGAGTACAGATCAATGGCAAATACTTAGTGAGTGGAGTACAAATAACAAAGCTACATATATACCAGTAAATCCAGGAACACATAGAATTGCTGTTTATACAAAACATAAAAACAAAACAGGAACTGTAGAAGATGATTGTAAATATATAGACTTAGATATTCAATTATCAACTTCATCAATCAAAGCATTAAATGTAACTGGAGAGTTATATGCTAAATCACAGCTAACAATTACTTCAGATGCCATTCCAAGTGATAAAACATTATATAAGATAATGGCAGTAGATAGAAGTACAGAAAAATGGATAACAATAAGTGATTGGAGTACAACAAAATCAGTAGCGTATACTCCAGTAAATCCAGGAACACATAGGGTTGTTGTCTATGTTAAGCATAAGGATAAAAATGGTGATGCAGAAGATGATTATAAATATGTTGATCTATATATTAAGCCAGCAGTTTCAAATGTAAACAGTTTAGAAATTACAGGAAACAAAATGGTGCAATCAGAACTTAAAATTAGTGCTAATGCAGATCCAGCATCTAATACATTATATAAAATAATGGCAGTAGATAGAAATACAGAAAAATGGGTAACATTAAGTGATTGGAGTACAACAAAATCAGTAACGTATACCCCAGTAAATCCAGGAACACATAGGGTTGCTGTTTATGTTAAGCATAAGAATAAAATAGGAAATATAGAAGATGACTATAAATATGTTGACTTAAATATAGATTCTCCAAAATCTAAAGTTACTGGATTAAATATAACTGGTGATTATTATGCTAAATCATCATTATCAGTAATGGCAACTGCTAGTCCAGATGATGCATCTA